>JAOQAA010000135.1 GCA_025963815.1 Capsulimonas sp. | reverse complement strand
CGACGATGCTGGCTGGCCGCCGCCATACGATCCCTGCGCATTGCTGTGGGATTGTGACGTTCCATCCAGATTGATCACCACATCGGATTCCGCCTTCTGCCCGCCCATCTCAATAACGATCGCCGTTTTGAGCAGCGGCGTTTTCGGTCCCGCATCAGCCGAAGGGCGCATATATTTCCAGGAGACATGCTTCGGATCCGGATTGGCGTCGGTCGGCGCATGCATATCCGCGACTGTCGGAACGTACGCAGGAATGAGGTTCGACAGGGTCACCGGATAGGCGCCGGTCTTATCGTGGTACTTCACGATCGCCTGGCGAATAATGGCGCCCTGGGCGCCCGTTTTCCCGGCGTTGACGGCTGTGCCGAAGATTCCGCCCGATTTGGGATCGTTCAATGCTTGCTTGACTTTTTGCGCGACAAAAATTGTGCCGATAATCCCCACGAGGAGGACGACGGCGCAGCCGATGCCAGCGGCTTTCAGGCAGCCGTTGGAGTTGGACTTCGCCGGCGGCGGAGTATTCTGATAATATGGGGGTGTGCTCACTGAGGGTTAATCCTTTTTGTCTTCGGGCTTCTTGTCGTTTTTCGAGGGCGGCCGAACTCCGGCGTGTCGGTTCTGCATGGAAGGCGTAAAGTCGGTATCCGCCGTAACGCGCTCGATAAAGCCGGCCATGAGCCGCGCCGTATTCTGAACGTCCTCCAGGCACACCAGCTCGCAGGGTGTGTGCATGTAGCGCAGAGGAATGGAGACGAGGCCGGTCGCCATGCCGGCCTGATTAAGCTGCATCGCGTTGGCGTCGGTCCCGGTGCCGCCGCCCGCGGAAGATAGCTGGAAGGGGATTTCCAGGTCGCGCGCCGTTTCGCACAGCATCTTGTAAACCTGAGGGTTGATGTTCGCGCCCCGGCAGATCGTCGGCCCCTTGCCGATCTCCACATCCCCCACCCGGTTTTTATTCATGCCCGGATAGTCCGTCGCAAAGCCCACATCCACCGCCAGTCCCACCGTTGCGCCAGTAAAGTAGGACGACGTGCGCGCGCCGCGCAGGCCGATCTCTTCCTGAACCGTCGAAACGCCGTAGACGGCCGCCGCCAGGGTTTTGCCTTTGAGCAGGCGAATGGTTTCGGCGACGGCGAAGGCGCCGACTTTATCGTCGAACGCGTGCGCCACCGCCAGATCGCCTTCCAGCATGGCGAAGCCTGGGGAATAAGTGATCGGATCGCCGATCTGGACCTTTTCCGCCACCGCCGCCTTGCCCTGCGCGCCGATATCGATGAATAGATCGTGCAGGATCGTCTTGCGTCCCCGCTCCTCTTCCTCCATCAGATGGATCGGTTTTTTTCCGATTACGCCCAGCAGCGGACCGGTTTCCGTGTGCACGAAAACGCGCTGCCCGACGGTAATAGCGGCGTCGTGTCCGCCGATGCTGCCAAAGTAGATGTAACCGTCACTATTGATATAGGTGACGAGAAAGCCGATCTCGTCGCAGTGTCCCGCGAGCATGATCTTGGGATTGCCGCCCGGATTGAGGATGGCGTAAGCATTTCCCATAACATCCGTGTGGACTTCATCGGCGTACGGTTCGACCGCGCGCCGGTAGACTTCCTGCGCCGGCTGCTCAAAGCCCGATGGGCTTGGAGCGTCGATCAAATCTTTCAGTACCTGCAGCTGTTCCAAAGGCAAAGCGATACACCCCCACGGTTTTGTGAGGACATTATAGCATGCAGGGCCCATCCGTACAAGATTTCTCCTCGCAACAATACGTGGGTCTCCAGTTTTGATCCGGCCAAGCCAATAATCAAATCGATAATATTTTACGGGCGGACGCCGCCAGCGGTGGGGAAGGATCAGTCGAAATGCTCGCACTTTCGCAAATATTCGGCAAAGAAACCGTGGTCGGTCTTGATATCGGCAGCCGTATGATCAAGGTGGCCTTGGCCGAGGCGGCGGGAGGACGATGGCGTATTCTCAAAGCCGCCTCTGGCCCCACCCCCCCAGACTCCATCCGTGACGGGATCATCGTGGACGGCCCCGCCGTATCGAAGGCGATCCGCGATCTGATGCATCAGCACGGTATCGAAGCCAACGGCGCCGTCGCCGCGATCAGCGGCGCCAGCGTCATCGTCCGCCATGTGAAGATGCCGCGCATGTCTGAAGCTCTGCTGCGCAAGGGCGTTCGTTACGAAGCCTCCAAGTATATTTCGTCCGCGACCGAAGACAGTATGATCGAGTTCGAGATAACCGGCCCCGTGCCGGGCGAAGATGACAAGATGGGCGTTATGCTCGTCGCCGTTCCGAACGAGATGGTGGAGAGCCGCCTCGGCGCGCTCTCTGGAGCAGGTCTGGAGCCGGTCGGGATCGATATCGAGACATTCGCGATGCAGCGGGCGCTGATCGATCTGGACGAGACGAACAGTGTCGCAAGCGCCACTGTCGCAATGCTCGATATCGGCGCCACCTCGACGGATGTCTGTATCGTCACCGAAGGCAAGTTCGCGCTGACACGCAGCATCGCCATCGCCGGCGACAGCTTTACGAACGCGATCAAGACGATCTCCCGCACGATTGACTGGACGGAACTGGAAGAAATCAAGCGCCGCGTCGATATGGTGGCGCTTCTGACGCCGGACACTCTGCCGGAAGCCATGGCCCTGGCGCAGGCAGTGCAGCCGTCAATCGATGAGCTGCTCCGCGAAGTGCGCCGCTCGATCAACTACTATCAGTCGCAGCTATCGGACCCGGCGACCTCGAACCTACCGGCCGGCGTCACCTCCGAAACCGGCGGGGGCGGCGTTACCCGCATCATTATCAGCGGCGGCGGCGCCAAGATGACCGGCCTGGCCCAGTACATGACGGCGCGCCTGGGGCTGCCGACCGAAATCCGCAGCGTTTTCCAGAACCCCAGCATCGATTCGGAAGCGCTGCCGGCGGAAATCACTGAAGAGGGCGGACCGATCTTCTCGACCTGTATCGGCCTGGCTCTCAAAGAGCTTTCCGAGGCTGTAACGAAAGCGGCTTTGAAAACTCCCGCCGCTAAGGCGAAAGCCGCTTAACATCGCGAACTAATCGCGCTCGACATTCACGTTCAATTCGCTTCTGAAGGAGCAATGAGATGCCTTCAATCAATATGGTAGCCCTCCGGCGCGCGGAAAAGCGGCGTCAGGAAAACAATATCCGCAAGATCGTCTACGCCATTCTCGGCGAGATCGGAGTCTTCGTCCTGCTGCTCACGTTTATGAGCGCCCGTATGTTCGGAATCAACGGACAGATCGGCGACCTGGACAACAAGCTGCAAAAACTACAGCCGAAGGTCACTGCGATCCAGGCGCTGCAGCAGGAGACATCCAAGCTGATGCCCAAGGTCACGACCCTCGCCTCCGCGAAAGGCGATACGCTCTTCTGGTACGACAGCATCTACGCGGTGACACGCAGCCTGCCAAGCCGCACGTGGCTCACGTCCATCGGCACGCAGGGAAGCACTCCTTCCGCAGCCGCCGCGCCGGCGACGGCGAGCGCCGCTCCGGCCGGGGACGCCCCGACCTTAAGCGTCTCCGGAGTCGCGCTCAACCAGGGCGCCGTCGGCGAAGCGATGCTGCACATGAACCATGAGCCAAGCCTGGAAAGCGTCGATCTGGCGTATGTCCAGTCGCAGAAGACCGGAACCACCGACACTGTCGCATTCCAAATGACCGTGCACCTGAAGCAGCCGGCGGCTCCCGCCGTCAAGGGAGTATCCGATGCTCAAAAATCTTAGCGCCACCGGCGCATCGCCCAAGAAGATCGCTCAGGGGCTCGCGGGTTTCGGCGGCTTGATTTTGATCTGCGGCAGCGCGGGAGTCCTGGCGCTGAATTCGCAGATTTCCGCGCTGCGCAACAAAGCAGACACTCGCGAGGCCGAAGTCGGCAGCAGTGAACAAGTGGCGAAGCGATTTGAGCTAACCCAGAATTCTTACAACGAAACACTTGGGCAAATCAAAGATTTGGAGTCGTCGGTCTCCCAGAGCTCGTACGTTCCGACATTGCTTCAGCAGCTTCAGGCGCTGGCGGCTTCAACCCATTTGACCGTCTCCGCAGTGCGCCCGCTGCCTCCGCCGCCGCCGCCACCCGTCGCCAGCGGATCTTCAAGCACGAAAAAGAAGGCTCCGCCGCCGTACGACACGCTGGACATCTCCGTGGACGTCAAAGGGACATACGCGAACACTTCGACATTTCTCTATAGCTTGACGCGGTTCCCGAAGATCATCTCCGTCAGCAGCGCGCAGATGCGGCCGGAAAGCGCCGGTCCCGATCAGAATCCGCTCAGCTCGCCGACAGTCGCAACAAGCCTCCACTTAACGGCATATGTTTTCCATGATGACACTGCCGTCGCTTCTTCTGCGGCGCCCGCGCCCGTCGCCGCAAACGCTCCGGCTCCCGCCCTGCCGTCGGCGACGAACGCGGGCGCAACCGTCGGAACAGTGGCCGGGTCAATTGCCGCCTCGAAGGCCGCAGGAATACACAGTGCAGCCGGCGTCGCCACGCTCTAAAAATGCGTGAGGTTTTTGGAGAAATCTCTGATGAATAAGATTGACAAAAAACAGCTTCCGCAATTGATCGCCCTGATCGTCCTTTCGGTCGGCGTCTTCGGCTTCTTTATTTTTCGAATGATCGTGCCGACCCCGGCGGCCGCGCAGGCGCCGAAGACCGCGAAGTCCTCGGAGACCGAAGCGGCGAAGAAGGTCGCCGTAGCCATCACGGACGCCGGTGAGATCGCTCCCGCCCCCGCGCCGTCGGCGCTGATGCGCGATCCGTTTCTACCGGGCGTCGCCGACACAGCTGCTCTGGAAGCCTATCAAAAGGCCAGGACAGTAGCCACGCCAACGCCATCGAGCGCTCCGCGCCGGTTCACTAACCGTCGCATGGGAACGGCCTCGTTAACGGCGCTGTCTCCCATGCCTGTTCCGCAAGTGTCGCCGCTGCCGAATATGGGAGCGCTTCCCGGTCCCGGCCAGATCAGCGCCGCGCCGACTGTCATTCCCGCCCCGGCGGCGCCGGTGACATGGACGGTGACCGGAGTGATGGGAGGCGACGGCGGCGTCGCCATTCTGCGCGACGGCGACAAGCGTCGGATCGTCCGCCAGGGCGATCAACTCGAAGGCGGACTGCGCATCCACCATATCGCCCGTGGCGCGGTCATTTTAGAGCGCGACGGTCAGACCTATCGACTGCCGCTAGGCGGCGCAAAAGACGCCGCTCCGCGAACGCCCGCCGCCGACAGCGCGCCGGCCGCCAATGCGCCGGCAGCGCCCATCATTCCGACCCAAGAACCGATCGCTCCGTAACGCCCGCTGACGCCCGCGATCCGGGCTGGAGAAACTCACTCATGCAAAACTTAATCGCCAATATTATAGGAAACCGCGCTTTCGACCGGCGCACGCAAACTGTGGTCGCCGTCGCGATGACGGTGGCGCTGACCGCGACGCTCGCCACGGCGGGACAGGCGCAGCCCAAGCGCGCGCCGCATCACACATTTCAACGGTCCGTATGGGCAGTGCGCTGGTCGCAGCAGCATCCAGCTCAGGCGGCCGCCTATCAGCACTCGCTGCGCACCCGCTACACGCGTCCTTCGTATTCTCGCTACGCCGCGAAGCCACGCAAGACCTGGCGCCGATATGGCGCGCCGAAGGGGCAGCCGATCATCGCTCAGCAAGCGCCGCTGCCTCTCGTTCCGGCGGCTCCCGCCGTTCCGGTCCGTATCGCCGCGACTTTCCCACTGCCCGCCACACTGAAGATCCTGCCGTCAAGCCCGGTCGTGAGGGCCGCCACGCCGATCGATCGCACTCAGGATGTCACGCTCGATTTCGTCGGCGCGGACATCAACGACGTTTTGAAAGCATTGGCGCTGCAAACGCACAGCAACATCGTTTCCGGCACGGATGTTAAAGGCTCAGTGACCGTCTCCCTCACGCACGTCACTCTGGAGGAAGCGCTGGAGCTGATCACCAAGCTTTCCGGATATCTGTATGCAAAAGTCGGGCGCACTTATGTGATCGGATCCCCGGCGTCGATTGCGACTCTAACCGCCGGCAGCACATCGACCGTTCCGCCGGCCACCGCCGTCGTCACGTTCAGCTACTCGGACCCGAACGCCCTGCTCACAACGATTAAAGATCGATATCCGAATGTCAAGATCTCCGCCGGACGCGTCAATGGCACACTCGGCGGCGGCGTTCTGGTAATCACAGGCCCGGAAAGCGATGTGGAAGCGGCGAAACAGCTGGTTGCGGACGCCGAAGGCGGCCTGTCGCGCAGCGTGGATTCCTCGCACACGGAAGTTTACGACATCAAGTACGCCTCGGCGGACGATCTGGTCTCGGTTCTGAACCGACTGATCCCCAATTTGATCGTCACGCCCGCCCCGTCGCGCAACTTTACGCTCACGGCGCCAAACACTGCGGATTCGGTGACGACCAGCTCTCAAGCGACGTTCGGCGCGCCGCCGGCCGGAGCGGCGCCTGGCGCCGCTCCCGACCCTTCCGGCGGCGCGCAGGCCGCTACGAAAGTCGCGGTCAAAGCCACGACCCATGCGCTGCTGCTGACCGGATCGGACAGCGACATCGCCCGCGCCAAAACACTGATCGCTCAGGTGGACACACAGCCAAAGCAAATCACGTATGAGGCGAAGATCACGGAAGTCCAGCTCACCAACGAAAAAGATTTCGGTCTTGGATGGGACTTCTCTGGCGCTTCGACAACGATCGGAGAACTGGGCGGCGCCTTGAATGGGACAAGCTCCCCATCCGCATACCCAGGCAATATTCTGAAGTTCGGCACCATCGGCCGTTCGGCGCTGTCCAATATCGCAACAGTCAAGCTGGACGCCAAGATCAAGAGCGGGGACGTGAAGCTGCTGTCCAACCCGAACATCGCCGCCATTGATGGCGAGCAGGCGGCCGTCTTCATTGGCGACACCGTCCGCTACATTTCGTCGATCACGCAGACATCGACCGGCCAGACCGTCACCACGGACTCGGTCAACATTGGCATCAAACTCTTCGTGACCGGCAAGGTCAACAACGACGGCTATGTGACGCTGAATATCCACCCGGAAGTCTCGACGATCTCCGGATACCTCGCGGTCCCCGGCGGCGGCAGCCTGCCGCAGATCTCGAACCGCGAAGCGACCACCACCATCCGCGTCAAAGACGGCGAAACCATCGCCATCGGCGGCCTCATCGGCGAGACCGACATCAAGAACATCCAGAAAGTCCCGATCCTGGGCGACCTGCCGTTCTTCGGCCAGCTGTTCCGAGACACGCAGCACACGCACAACCGCAACGAGCTGGTGATCTTCGTGAAGGTCGGCGTTCAGAAGGAAACGGTTTAGCCCTCACCCCCGGCCCCTCTCCCGGTCGGCTGAAGCCTGGGAGAGGGGTGTCCAAGGGTCGAAGCCAAAACGTGGCTTCGCGCTTAGGTTTTGGCCCTCCGCCCTTCTTGAGATCAGAGAATCCCCCCCTCTTCCCAAATTCGTTTGGGTGTTCGGCCCCTCCGCCCCCATTCTGGGGGACCTGTGAAGATGCCAATCTCCGAAATCAGGTCCCCCAGAGTTGGGGCGGAGGAGCTATCTTAGCAGAACTCTCCACGACAAGATACGTTTGGCCCTTGCCATTGGACATCCCTCTCCCAGGCTTTAGCCAGGGTGGGAGAGGGACCGAGGGTGAGGGCTTCCCCTCGTCTACAGAACCTCCCCCCAACAACCGATAATCTTTACTAGGTAGAGCGCGTGTGAATGCGCTCCCGGCCGTATCGTATTCTACAGCGTTTGGTTCTTAGGAAAGTCACTTCATGCAATCCGCAGTTTTAGGAGATATCTTTGTATCCAGCGGTCTGGTCACTCCCGATCAGATGCAGCAGGCGCTCGACAAGCAGCGACAGCTGAAGTCGCAGGAACAGATCGGCGATCTTCTCGTGTCCATGGGATTGATTACCGAACGCGACCGCGTTCGCTGTCTTGGCGAGCAATGGGGCGTGCCATACATCGACCTGACAGATGTCAAGATCGAGGATGACGTGCTCGCCGCCGTCACGCAGGAACTCGCCCGCCGCTTCAAGGTTATTCCCATCGAGCGCAGCCCGAAGAAGCTGACGCTGGCGATGAAGAACCCGCTCGATATCTTCGCCATCGACGAAATTCGGCTGATCACCGGCAAGGAAGTCGAGCCGCTGATCGCGACCGAAGAAGACATCATCAACGCGATCACGAACAATTACCGCACGGAAGTCAACGTCAAGGACGCCGTGATTGACGTCATGCGGGACCTCGGCGGCGGCGATATCATGCTGACCGACGACCATAAGAACGACGACAGCATCACGATTGAACAGCTCAAAGAGATGTCTGGCGAAGCTCCCGTTGTGCGATTGGCGAACATGGTGATCTCGCGCGGGATTCAAGAGAAGGCCTCGGACATCCACATCGAACCCGCCAAAGATTGTCTTCGCATTCGATATCGCGTGGACGGCATTCTGATGGACGGCATGGTCCTGCCCAAAAAAGCGCAAGCGGCGGTCACGTCGCGCATCAAGATCATGGCCGAGATGGATATCTCCGAAAAGCGCGCGCCGCAGGACGGCCGCATCTCCGCGACGATCGAAGGCCGGCCTTACGACTTCCGCGTCTCCACCCTTCCCGCCGTATTCGGCGAGAAGATCGTTATGCGCGTTCTGGACAAGTCCAACATCTCCGTCGGCCTGAACAAATTGGGATTGCTGCCCTACACGTACGACATGTTC
>JAOQAA010000131.1 GCA_025963815.1 Capsulimonas sp. | reverse complement strand
GCGGAGCAGGCTGGGCTGCGGCTTGCCATCGGGGGTCAAGAGCTATGGATGCGCGTTGATAAAGTTCAGTTTCTCATCCTTACTGTTGTTCTCAATCGCGAACTCTTCAATCAGATGGTTCGCATCTAGAATTTGAGGCTCCAGCTTCCAGCGCGCAACGGTTGGGTTGATCGAGAGATAAACGATGCGCGTATCCGGCAGCGCTGCGTGAACCTTGGCCACGAAGTCCTTGTAGTCCTGGAAAACTTGCTGAGCGCTTTTGTTGCCATAGGCCAGATCGTTGGCGCCGGCGCAAAGCACGATGATCTTGGGCTTATAGGGCACGGCGATGCGATCGACGTACAGGGTGCTCTCCTGAATGAGCGAACCGCCAAATCCACGATTGATCACCGGGATTTCCGAAAAATCCCGCGCCATCGTATCCCAAATCTTAATGGTCGAGCTCCCCATAAACAGCACCGCCCCCGTCGGCGGCATCTGCTTTTGGTCGGATTTCAGAAATTCATTGATTTCCGAAGCGCCGGGAGACTTCGCGGGTATGGGAGTGAATTCTAAAACGACCGGCGCGGGCGGGTCAGAATCGGCAATAACAGGGCGGTTCCCACCCAGCCCTAGCGCCAATCCTCCGAGAAGCACAGTACCTGCCGCCAGGGCAAAACGGCGGCTTGGTGGGATCGATTTGGTCGAAATTCGCTTTATCACGCTTATTTTACCTTTCCGAGACTTTGATCGAGACATAGAAAAACGGCCGCCTCAACTGAAGCGGCCGTTTTGTTTACCGAGCGACCGAACTTACTTGTACTTGTTAGTCGCCTGGGTCAGCATGTCAGTCATGCGGCTTCCAAAACCGGCGCTGTTGCCTCCGGTTCGATCCCACATGTTGACGGTTCCGCCGCCAAGAAATCCATTGGCGGAATCGTTAGGGATCGTTTGCAGCGGCTTCATCGACTTGACGTGACCATCCACGAACAGCAAATTAATTTGTCCCGTATGGCCGGCATACAAAACAGGAAGGTTACTGCTGTCTTGTGCGGCGGCCCCCATCCATGCGGCGCCACTCAAGCGGAAATCAGTATCTTGTGTATTGGACTCGCACACCATGATCATCTGAGAGGGAGACGTAAACTCAGCCAAACTAGGACCAGCGTTATCTTGAACGCCAAACGCAGCTCCATTACCAGCAGACTGCTGCGGCGCCGCATACGAGACCGGAGTGGGATATGTAACCCCATTGACTACGTTGTCATGCATCAGCGTGGCGGTATTGTTAGCGAGAGAGTTAGAAGGGCACTTGAAGACTTGAAAGCTCTTGACATAGGGCTGAATAATAATTTCCCAGTTGGCGCCTGCCATACGCGTAGACGGCATCAGCTCGTCATTATCTTGCGTGTATTGCATTACCGCCAAGCCGATTTGCTTTTGGTTGGAGACACAAGAGATTTGACGGGCCTTCTCGCGGGCCTTAGCGAAGACGGGGAAGAGGATGGCGGCTAGAATTGCGATAATTGCGATAACAACGAGCAGTTCAATCAGAGTAAAACCTGTTCGGGCAGATGAGAAACGCTTCATAATTCAAATCCTTTTAGTAATGGCGAATTGCCGATGGCTGATAACGGGCTACTTAATGATAAAAACCAAGCGCCGTCTTGCTTCCGTTAGGCGGCAAGATTATCATTGAGACCATTCTAACACAGCTTCAACCATCTGTCAACAAATATTGTACAAAATGGTAAATTCATTTCCAACCATTTTTATATAATTGTTGTTTGCTTGCTAAATAAGAAAGAGTACTGGGAGACAGTGGTGAAAAGGGAGGAGCTTAGGAAGCGGGGGCGGGGCTGCTTTCCCGCACAATCAGTTGCGCGGGAAGTTCAATGTATTGTTTGGGGCTGGAGGGGTTGTGAAGGCGGCTGAGCAGCACCTCGACCGCCTTGCGGCCAATTTCTTCGTAAGGCTGAGCCACCGTGGTCAGACCTACTCCGTTGGGAAGATGTGCTGCAATATCATCGAAGCCCGTTACCGCGACATCATCCGGCACGGAGAGGCCGATGTTCATCAGGATTCTCGTCAGAGCGACCGCTGAGAAGTCGTTAAATATGACAGCCGCCGTAGGACGCTCCTCTTTTGGCAGGCGGAACGCCGAGTGTATGGCCGTCCAGTGCTTCAACCTGCCGCGTGAGGGAATGCATAGAATGATCTCATCCAGATCCGCCTTGGCGACTGCGTCCACGTAGCCCCGATGCCGGTCCTGAACGGCTCGAATATTCTCAATCTTCGTGACATAGGCAATTCGGCGATGCCCGGCGTCGATCAGAGAGTTGACCAAATCGAACATTGCTTGATAATTGTCGATCCCAACGTGGTCCGTGTCGACTCCATCCACCTGCCGGTCGATCGTCACGATGGGCATCTGCCGGCTGACTTCCTCAACCAGTTCTCGGTTATGCCGGTAGGCGTAAGGGTAGAAGATCGCGCCGCCAAAGCCGTGATCCAGAATATATCGCAGTTCCGTGGCTTCCCGGTCCGCGTTTTCAAGCTCAATGCTCACGCCGTCGCCGAGATCTAGAAACACCCCATGATAGCCGTGCTGGCCGAGCGCCTGATTCATGCCCCAAAAAATGCGCTGCTGCGACGTCAGAGCCTGTTCGAAGGTCGGATCGCCATGCCACATCAGCAATGCGATAAAGTTTGAATGCTGGCGGGGGGACTCCGGCTCCGTTTCGACGACGGCAATTTCCGTCTCTATGCTGTCAGGAGAGACGTCAGCGGGAGGGATCGGGCCGATAATCGGGCGACAGTGCGGCTGACGAACGATCAGCCCGCTTTGAACCAGCTGCTGGATCGCAACGCGAATCACGCCTCGGTCCACGCCAAACCCCTCGGCGAGCGAGCGCTCGCTGGGAAGCCAATCGCCGGTTTTGTAGGAACCCGACAGGATCTGATCGCGCAGCGCCTTCACTACGGTAACCACCGGGGTTCTCAAAGGCAATGCGGTCTCTTGTGGTGGTTGTGGCGCCATAGTTGATATTATATCACTCTACGACGCATATCACACACTTGCGCGGCATTCGTAATATCTCATGGAAGCCGCAGCGACGCAATATAAGTTCGAGCTTGAATACCCATTTGGCGGGACAGCGAGCGAAACATACTCAACCATTTTTAACCATTTCAGAAAAACAGAGGTTATTGGAGGCGGATTTGTTAAGCATTTGCTCCCGTTCTCACGGCTGCTGCGCTTCTCTGGTCGGGCGGCCAATGATTTTGGTAACGGCTTTCGCCGCAGCCTCGCCGACAAGCTGATAGCCGGCGTCGGTCAAATGCGTGTGGTCCTTCGCATCAAAATAGCGGCTGTCGAATTCGGCGCCGGGCGCGCCAAATCGCGGGTCGGCTTGAAGATCGACGACGCCGTCGGCGAACCGGCGCCAGTTGCGGCGGACCAAAGTGTCGTAGGTAGTCGCCTTGGCGTCGAAATCCTTCGCATAGCTCGGGTACGCGGCCATGGGGAGCGTGACGATCAGGATCTTCCAGGGATGCGCTGCCTTTCGCGCCCGGCAGTACTCCTCCACGTGGGCGTACGCCTGGGCGCCGTCCTGATGGTAGATCCCCATGTTGTTCGTGCCCCCCATAATGATCAGCACGTTTTCCTTCAGCTTGGGATCGTAAAGCGGATCGACATGATCCTTCGCATGGTTGCTGATCCCCTCGGTCGGCCAGCCGGGCAGCCCCACGTTTGTCACTTTCCATGTTTCACCAAGCCGCATGGCGAGTACACCCGGATAGGTCGTCCCTGTTGCGGTCCCCTCGCCCTTCGAGGCGTGCGAGCCGAACGTCAAACTGTCGCCGTTGCAGATGACCTGCGCGGCCGGAGTTTGCGCGTCCATCACGCAGGGCGCGAGCAGCAGAGAGGAGACTGAGAAGACAAATGCGAATACGCGGAGGTTGGATTTTAACATAAACCTAATACGAACTTCCAGAAATGGGTTTTCCATAACATTACCATGGTGACTGCCTGCTGTCAATTGGGGAAATGTGCGGTTGAATGTCATTTCCAGATATTTATTCCATGCCGCGATCGGCGCCAAACGGCGAGGCAGGCAAACCGGCGGCATTGTAAAGCGAAGCGCGGGGATTGTTGGACCAGCCGAAACGCGCATAAAGCGGCGCTGGGACATCGGCGCTGCGCAGCGTGACCTTGTTTCCTGAAATTTGCGGCTCTGCCCAGTGAAACTGCCTATCGGCGCCTGCGACAGCGAACACGTGGTTTTCGTCGCCTTTTAAACTCAAGCCTCGCGCATGGTCGAACGTCAGATGGATCGCTCCGCTTGCCGCCTTCGCGCCACGCAATATAGGGCCGCTGCTTTCTCCTTTGACGCCATACGTATGGTGGAGAGCGCTTTCCGCCAGGCGCAAGCCGGCTTCTTGTTTGTTGGGAAAGTGAACGTTTTTCTCTTCGCCGAGATCGATGACGACGACCAGGTGCGTCTCGGAAATCCGCTGCGATGTCTGCAATTGCGCTTCACGAACATTTGGCCATGGATCATCGCGGGGAACGTCGTCGGGCGCCTTGAAGTTGGCTAATTGCACGATGTAAAACGGCGTACGAGAACCAAAGTGGGCTTTCCAATCGCTGACGAGGATCGGCAGCAGTGTTCGATATTGCTCGGCTTCCCTGGCGTTATCCCCGTTCGATTCCCCCTGATACCAGATCACTCCCTTGATTTCGCCGGGCAGCAGCGGCGCGATCTTGCCGTTGAACAGCACCTCGGGCGCATTGGGATTGTTCAAAGGCGAACTCTGCGGCGCCTCCTCGGTCCGTTTTAACGCGTCCACCGCCGGCTTGAAGTCCGGCATCGCCGCCAATGCGGGGCCGCTCACCCAGGACTCGCCAGGCGTTCCGCTCCACGAGCAGTCGATCAGGCCAATGGGGACTTTGAGATCGTGATGGAGTTTGCGCCCAAAGAAGTAGCCGACGGCCGAAAATTTCTCTATGGTTTGCGGCGTGCAGGCTTTCCATGCCCCGGCGGTCTCAAAGGTCGAAATAGGAGCGGCTTTGATCGCATTGGGGACTTGCAGTAAACGGATCTCGGGATAGTCGGCGGCGGCGATCTCAGCCTGCGGGTTATTGGCGCCATGCAGGTCATACGCCATGTTCGACTGCCCGCCGCATAGCCAAACATCCCCAAACAGCAAATTCCTGCGCGTGGCGACTTCTCCATTTCCTTCCCCAAGAATAGTCAGAGAATGGGGGCCGCCCGCCCGGTGCGACGCGATGGAAACCGTCCAGCGCCCATCGATCCCGGCCCGAGCCGTTTGCTTTTTGTCGTCGTCGAGCTGTACGACCACATTCGTCTGCGGCTTGGTCCAGCCCCAAATCGGGACTTTGCGATCCCGCTGCAGCACCGCGTTGTCAGAAAACAGCGGATGCAGCAGCGGTCTCGTTTCCGTACGGGGTGCTTCCTCGGCGTGGACGCCCCCGGTCACGCCTGCAAACATCAGCGTGGGAAGTACGGCTCCCCAGATTCTCGTGTTAATCATTGATAAATTATCCGGGATCTTACTTATTTGGGCGCGCGGACTTCGAAGTCCAGGAGTGATACTCCATACTTCGTCCCGCGTTGGACAGCGAACACACGCACAAAACGCGCTTCGGTGGGATCGAACGAAATATTCTCCAGGCCACCCTCGCTTTGATACGTCGTGTAAACCGTGCGCCAGTTCTGACTGTCGCCCGAAACCTCGACCCGGTATTCGGCGGCGTAAGCGCCTTCCCAGTTCAGCCGAACGCGCCCGATCCTTTGCGCCGCGCCCAGATCGACGGCCAGCCATTCGTTATCCCTGGGTTCGCTTTGCCAGCGCGTTTTCACTTTGTCATCAAAGGCAAACTCAGGCCCATGCTCCCCTTGCCCCGATGAGGCGAAGGCGCGTTTCCCAAGCGCAAGATCCGGCGCCGTTTCCACGGGCGGAAGCTGCGTGTCGCCGCGCATGAACGCGATCGGCTCGAAAGAGTTCGCCAGACGCACCGTTGCGTGCTGCGTCAGATGGCGCGACGAATCGCCCACTTCAATCTGATACTGGCCCGCGTTCACGCGCCAGCCCTTCGCTTTGACATCGCACCAGGCGAAGTCACGCGGCGACAAGCTGATCATTGCAAGCTTGCTTTCGCCGGGCTTCAAGAACACCTTGACGAAGCCTTTCAACTCGCGCACGGCTTTGTCCGTCTGAGGCTTCGGATCATGGACATAAAGCTGCACGACCTGCGCTCCGGCGCGCTTCCCAGTGTTGACGACGCGCACCGTGGCGGTCAAGCGTTCGCCCGGCCCCAGCGTCGGCGAGGAAAGCTTCAAATTCGACAGCTGAAATGTCGTGTAGCTAAGACCGTAGCCGAATGGGAACAGCGGCGCGATGCGGCGCTTGTCGAAGGCGCGGTAGCCGACGTAAATCCCCTCTTCGTAGCGAACCGTTCGGCCGTTGCCCCCAAAATTGGGATAGTCGGGATAATCTTCGCGCTTCACGCCCAGCGTCGTCGGCAAGTGTCCCGAGGGGTTGATGTCGCCGAAGAGAACTTGCGCCAGAGCCTGGCCGCCTTCCTGGCCCGGGAACCACGCCTCAACCAGGGCCGGAACCGACTTAAGCCACGGCATTGAAACCGGTGTTCCGTTGTTGAGCACGACGATGGTCTTCGGATTGGCCGCGACGACCTGCCGGATCAATTCGTCTTGTTTGTCGGGAAGCGTCATTGAGGGACGATCCTGGCCCTCCCCTTCGGTTCCACGTGTCGTGACGCACACGATAGCGACATCGCTGCTGCGCGCGGCGTCAATCACTTCGGTGAAGGGATTCGTATTGGGTTCAAGGATTCGAAACTGCGCGACGGCGTTGCCGCCGGATTGATAGTATTCCGCGCGCAGTTGGTACGCCTGGCCGGCTTTGAGATCGACGACCGCGCTATGCGTCGTGGCGCCGCTGTCGCGCCATGCATCGATGATCAGTTTGCCGTCCAGAGACACGCGGCAGCCATCGTCCGCGCGGAATAGCAATGTCGTGGCGCCGCTCTTACGCGGCGTAAAAACGCCCGTCCAGCGCGCGCTGTATACATCCGATCCTATTCCCGAGAGCGGGACAGCCATATCCACTTGCGCATCGGTGCGCGTCGAAGTTGGGGCGCCTTCGAGATTCTTGCCGGCAAAATACTCGGCGTGGAAGCCGTTTTCTCCTGAGTCCGGCGTCTTCACGGAGCCGTCGGGAAACGGACTCCCATTGGAATCCCCGGTGACATAGCGCACTTTGACACCGGGGCCGACGAGGTTTTGAATGCCTTCGAGCGGACCGACCGAGCGCAGAGGCGTCACGGTCGGACTGCCCCCCGCGCCCACCTGCATTTCTTTGGCGCCGGGGCCGATCAGCGCGATCGAGCGGATTTTGGAAGCGGCAAGCGGTAAAATTTGTCGCTCGTTTTTGAGCAGCACAATTCCTTCCTGCGCCGCCTGCAGCGCGACGGCGCGGCCGGCGGCGGAGTTGACGAGCGCGGGGTTAGGCGTTTTTGGCCCATCGACGACGCCGGAGCGCAGGATCGTACGCAAGATGCGCCGCACGTTCTGGTCGATCTGTCGAAGCGTCGTCGTCCCACGAGCCAGCGCGTTTTTCACTTTGGCGGGCGACAGAATGCCGCGTCCCGGCATTTCCAGATCGTTGCCTGCATCAATGGCGCGTACGTCGTGAACTCCGCCCCAGTCCGACATTACCGTGCCGTCGAACCCCCACCCGCGCTTCAAAATATCGTTGAGCAGGTAGGAATTGCCCGAGGCGTACGGCCCGTTGAGCATGTTATAAGACGACATTACCGTCCACACGCCGCCATCTTTGACGCCTGCTTCAAAGGCGGGCAAGTAGATTTCTCTGAGCGCGCGTTCGGAAACCTGGACATTAA
>JAOQAA010000128.1 GCA_025963815.1 Capsulimonas sp. | reverse complement strand
ACGCCGGGATTCGTTCTTCCCTTTCGCAGCGTCACTTCCGAGACGAGCAGCAGCGCGGGCAGTTGATTCATATACGGAGTCAGTGTTTCAAACGTCTCTGCGTCGGCCGTGATCGTCAGCGCCAGCTCCAGCCGCTTCTTCACTCCTTCGAGCGACTTGTTGACTTCGTCGCGCACCAAAAGCAGTTTGCTCCAGCGCTCGGCGAGTTCGGAATCTTGGAACTCTGGACGGTCCGAAGGCAAGTCGGCGAGCTGCACTGAAATGGGCTTGTTCGGCATGCGCAGTTTCTGCCAGACTTCTTCCGCCGTAAAGGACAGGATCGGAGAAAGCAAACGCGTCAGCGTGGACGCAATCTCGAAGAGCGTCGTCTGCGCCGCGCGCCGCTCCGGGGAGTTGGCGCCGTACGAATACAGTCTATCCTTAATCACGTCGAAATAAAACGCCGAGAAGTCCGCAGTACAAAGTCCGAGTACGTTCTGGATGACCTTCTGGAACTCGTAGTCCTCATAAGCCTGAACAGACGAGCGCGTCACTTCGTTCAATCGGTGCAGCGCCCAGCGGTCGATCTCCGGCAATTCGGCGTAAGGAACGGCATGGAGCGCCGGATCGAAGTCATCCGACGAATGCACATAGAGATTGCTCAGCGCGAAGCGCAGCGAGCCACGCAGCGAGCGATACGTCGTCGAGACTTGATCCAGCATCTTCTCGCCAACGCGCACGTCGCCGAAGTAATCCGTCGAGCTCACCCAAAGGCGCAGCACATCCGCGCCGTATTTGTCGCACACGGTGCTTGGGGCAACACCGTTCATCGCCGACTTCGACATCTTGCGGCCATTCTCGTCCAAAGTCCAGCCATTGGTCACGACCTGCTTGAACGGCGCCTTGCCAGTCACGGCCATGCCGATCATCAGAGACGAGTTGAACCAGCCGCGATGCTGATCGCCGCCTTCCAGATATACGTCGGCGGGATACGACAATTCCGGCCACTGCCCCAGCACCGTCTGATTGGTCGCTCCGGAATCAAACCAGACATCGAAGATATCGGTTTCCTTGGTGAACTCCGTCTCGCCCGTCTCCGGGTGCGCAAAGCCCGCCGGCAGAATGTCCTTGGCGTCACGCTCGAACCAGGCGTCCGTGCCGTGCTCGGCGACTAAGTCGCGAACGGCCAAAATGCTCTCTTTGTCCAGCAGTGGCGTCCCTGAGGGTTGTGCATAGAACACAGGAATACCGACGCCCCACGAGCGCTGCCGAGAGATGCACCAGTCCGGGCGTCCCGCCACCATGGGCTTCATCCGGTCGATGGCTTCCTTCGGGTACCACTTCACGCCTTCAATCGCCTTGAGACACTTCTCGCGATGCCCGTTGTGGTCGATGTTCACGAACCATTGCACCGTCGCACGGAACACCAGTGGGTCCTTCGAACGCCAGCCGTGCGGATAGGAGTGCAGGATCTCCTCCAGCGCCAGCAGCGCGCCCGCTTCGGCGAGATTATCCAGAACGAGCTGCGCGCCTTCTTTTTTGCGCAATCCAGTAAACGGCGCGCCCGCGTCCTCGTTGAAGTAGCCGTCGCCCGTCAAGATTTGCAGCACGGGCAGATTGTATTTCTGTCCCGTCAGGAAGTCGTCCTTACCATGGCCGGGCGCCGTGTGGACCACACCCGTACCGTCCCCGATCGTGACATAGTCAGCCAGGACCAGCGGCGCGGCGCGATCGAACAATGGGTGCTCGAAAATCAAGTTCTTCAGATCAGAGCCCTTGTGAGTGCTCAGCACCTTCCACCCGGTAAAGTTCGCGGCGGCCATCACGACGCCGAGGCGATCGGCGGCCACTAAGTAGCGCCGGTCCTCGTGCTCGATCACGGCGTACTCGATGTCGGGACCGGCGGCGACCGCGACGTTCGCGGGAATGGTCCATGGGGTCGTCGTCCAGATCACCGTGTAGCACTTTGTGGCGTCGGCATCGGCTCCAAAGATACCGTCCGTGTCGGAGCGCAGACCGAACCGAACATAGATCGATGGGTCTTTGACGTCTTTGTATTCGATCTCCGCCTCGGCGAGCGCCGTTTCATCGACCAAAGACCAATAAACAGGCTTGAGTCCGCGATAGATGTAGCCCTTTTCGACCATATCGGCAAAGACTTCCAATTGCTTCGCCGCCATCTTCGGGGTCATCGTGAGGTACGGGCGCGCCCAGTCGCCCCGGATACCCAGCCGCTGGAACTGCTCGGACTGCTTCCCGACCCACTCGGTCGCCACTTCGCGGCAGCGCTCGCGGATTTCGACGGGTGTCGGAACATAGTTCTTCTCGCGGAACTCCTTGGCGACCAGCACTTCGATCGGCAGGCCGTTGTTGTCCCAGCCGGGGATGTAAGGCGTGGCGTAGCCCTGCATCGACCGAAACTTCATGATCACGTCTTTTAAGATCTTATTGAAGGCGTGGCCGATGTGGATATTGCCGTTCGAGAAGGGAGGGCCGTCATGCAGAATGAACATCCCTTTTTCCGGGGATTCGAGCGACTTGGCGTAAACCTGCTCGGTCTTCCAGAAATCCAGGATCGCCGGCTCGCGCTTCGCAAGGTTCGCGCGCAGGGGAATGCTCAGTGCGTTGGTATCGACGCCGTCGGGGTTTTTGACATCAGGCTTGGGGACATTCAGCGTTTGGCTGTAGTCGGGCTTCTTCTCGGGTTCAGTCATAATGTTCCTGGTTCGTCTCAGACGTTACTTTGTCTTCGAGCTTTGTCTCAGATCTTGTCGTGTGCGTTCACCGCCGCGAGGAATTCGCCCAGGGCGTCCTCCCACGGACGGATCACATCTTTGTGCTGCAATTCCAATGCATAGCGCCGCAGGACGCTGTTCTTAGGACGCCGGGTCGGCGTGCCGAACTTGGCTGCGGTCTCTTCGGACGTCAGCGCATGGACGGGAACGTCCGGCATCCCAGCAAGCTTCAAAATCTCGCTTGCGAACCCATGCCAGCTCGTCCGTCCCGCGTTGCAGACATGATAAACGCCATAGAGTGGCGTCTGAATAATCTGATACGCCGTTTCTAAGAGGTCCCGCGTAAAGGTCGGCGCGCCAAATTGGTCCGCGACCACAAACAATTCGCCCTGCGACTTGGCCCGCTCCATAATGGTGTATGGAAAGTTGCGTCCATGTGTCCCATATAGCCACGAGGTCCGCAAAACATAAGTCCGAGCACACGATTGCATCGCCATTCGCTCGCCCGCGAGCTTGGACGCTCCGTAATGGCTCAGTGGGTTCGGCGCGTCAAACTCGGTGTACGGCCCATCTTTGGTTCCGTCAAAAACAAAATCGGTGGAGATCGCCACCAGCGCCGCGCCCACTTCCTGAGCGGCGGTCGCCACGCACCAGCTTCCCAGTGCATTCGCCGCATACGCCGCATCGGGGTCGCGTTCGCAGCCGTCCACGTTGGTCATCGCCGCGCAGTGCAGGACTAAATCCGGCCGGTGCGCCTGCATCACGGCGCGCACGGAAACGTAATCCTTGATGTTCAGCGCCGCGCTGCCGCTGCCCTCCAAAGGCCTCTGGTCAGTCGCAATCACTTGATGGCCGTGCGCCGCGAAAAACGCGCGCGCATCCGTCCCTAACATTCCGCCGGCGCCGGTGATGAGTACTCGCATTGGCGTATATTATACAAGAAGAGGGAGGGAGGCGTCAATGTGGGGGTGACCTATTCCCCCGCCGAAGCAAGCTTCGCCTTCCCCTTTTCCCAGCAAGGCCCTTCGGGCGGGAAAAGGGGCGTTCATAACTGCGGTCCAGCCGAGTGTTCCGGGTTGTGCGAAGAGTCGAAATCGGCGAATAAGTCTTCGTCGGCCACGACAAGATTCGCCTGGACAATAATGATGAACACCCCTTTTCCCGGGCTTTAGCCCCTTGCTGGGAAAAGGGGGAAACGCGCTAAAGCGCGGGGGAATAGGTCACTTCGCCACATACTTCCCGGTATAAGTCCCCGCGATCACCAGCGCGCCCGTCCCTGGATGCAGGTACTTCTTCGCAGCGGCGTTGACCTTGTCCACGGTCACGGCGTTGTAGTAGGTGTTGCGCTTCTGGATGTAATCCAGGCCCAGGCCATAGACCTGCGCCACGAGCAATTGTCCTGCAACGGCGCCGTTCGTGGAGAGCGTGACCGGGTAGGAGCCGGTCAGGAAAGACACCGCATCCGTAACCTCGTCTTTGGTAACGCCCTTGTCATGGATCATCTGAACCTGACTGAACGTCTCTTCGACCGCCTTATCGACATTGGCGGGGTTGCTTCCTAACTGGACCGTGAATGGCCCCTCGCCCAGGCTGGCGTCGTCCGCAGCGTAAATGCCGTAAACCAGTCCCATCTTGTCGCGCACGCTTGTGGCCAAACGCGAGGAAAGGCCGCCGCCTCCGCCGAGGATCGTGTCCAGTACGATCACCGTGTAGAAGTCCGGATCGCTGCGCTTGAGGCCGCCAGGGAAGCCGTAGCGGACATCCACCTGCGCTTTGTCAGCCATGGGAATGACCGTGGTCTGGTACGCGGCGGTTCCGGCGGCAATGGTAGGAATGGAGACATCGGTCAAATTGCCCTTCTTTGCCCAATCGCCGAAGTACTTCTTCACACCGTCGATCGCCGTCTGCGTATCGACGTCGCCGACAATCGTCAGCACAAGTTTGTCGGGCGCGTAGTGCGCGGCGTAAAACGCGGCGAGGTCATCGCGCGTCAGTGATTTGATCAGCGCTCCCTGCTCGTCGAGCGTCGGGGAGCTATACGGATGTCCTTTGGGATAAAGGGCGTTGGCGAAGGCGATCTCGGCAAGGGTTCCAGTGTCGTCCTTGGCCTCTTCGATGCCCGCCAGCGACTGCGCGCGCGCTTTCTCCAGTTCGTCCGCCGGGAACGCGGGGTGGCGCAGCTCGTCGGACAGGACCTCGAGCAGGGTGTCGAAGTTCTTGGACAGGCCGTGCGCGCCGAGGGACGCATATTCGTCGCCGCCGCCGATGGAGACGGACGAGCCGCCGCCTTCCAGGATCTTGGCGATGTCCAGCAGCGAGCGGGTTTGCGTGCCGCGTGAGAGCTGTGACGCCGTGAAGTCGGCCAGTCCGCGCTTGTCGGCGGGATCGAAGACCGAACCGGCGCTCAGCAGCGCGCCGCCGATGGAGACAGTCGGCGTGGCGTGGTTTTCTTGTACGACTAGCGTCAGGCCATTGTCCAGCACGACCTTGGTCGGCAGCGAGCCCTTCGCGGGGGCGGCGTCCGCAGCCGCCATTACCGACGCAGGACGTGTGGCGGCGGGCCGCGATAGATGATAATCGCCAAGGCTCAGCGTCGCGGGTTTAGAGTCGATGAACTGCGCGACGGGCGATGTGGGCGCGCCTCCGCCACCGGGAGCGCCTGCGGCGCGGACCGGCTCGAAGTAACCGACGGTGCGGTTGCGCTCGACCAGATATTTCTGGGCCACGCGCTGTACGTCCGCCTTGGTCACCTTACGCAGATTCTCCAGGTAATATTCGCCGCGACGCCAGTCACCCTTCATGGCGTCCTCGCCAAGCTGGCTGCCTTGCGCCGAGACGGATTCCTTGCCGAAGATATAACCCGCTTCCGCTTGATTGAGCGCGCGGGCCAGTTCTTCGTCCGTGATCTGCTCCGTCTTGACCTTATCAAGTTCCGCCAGCAGCGCTTTCTCCAGTTCGGCGTTGGTGTGGCCGGGCTGCGCCGAGGCTCCAACCATGACCATATCAGGATCACGCAGGCCATAATCATAGGCCGCCGCATCCGAGGCCAGTCCGGTCTGCACGAGATTCTGGAAGAAGCGCGCGGTGCGACCGCCGCTCAGCGCCGTCTCCAGCACATCCAGCGCATACCGGTCCGGGTCATTGATCCCCGGAATGTGATATGTCATCAGCATCTGCGGCGTCGTTCCCGCTCGCGACACCGTCACACGCCGCTCGCCTTCCTGGACAGGCTCGGGCGTCAGGAAGTGTTCGGAAACCGGATGCGACTTGATCGACCCGAAGTACTTGCGCACCATTTCCACGGCCTTCGCCGTGTCGATGTCGCCGACGATCACGACCGTGGCGTTATTGGGCGTGTAGTAGTTCTTGTAATAGTCGTACATCTCGTCGCGCGTAAAGTTCTCAATGTCCGACCGGAATCCTATCGTCTCCCATCGGTAAGGATGTACTTGATCGGCCGAAAGGCGCGTCGCCTTCGTGAGCGCGCGGCCGGGATTGTTCTCGCCGGCTTCGTACTCCGAACGAACGACCGTCATTTCTTTTTGATGCTGGGCTTCGTCGTAAAGCGAGTTGACCATGCGGTCCGACTCGATCTTCATCGCCGTCTCTAATCGATCCGCCGCGAGCGTCTCGTGATACTCGGTCCGATCATAAGAGGTAGAAGCGTTGAATTCAGCGCCGTTGCTCTGCAAGGTAGAGCTGATGACTCCGGGGCCGCGCGACTTGGTCCCCTTGAACATCATGTGCTCCATCAGGTGGCTCATGCCGGTCTGACCAACCTGCTCGTTAACCGAGCCGACCTTATACCAGACGGAGAAATAGGCAACAGGCGCCGCATGCACTTCCTTGGTCAGGATCGTCAGACCGTTGGAAAGCGTGGTCTCTTGAATGCCGTTGACAAGCGTCGGCTTGCCTGCGGCCTTATTGGCCTGGGTCGTGGCGGCGGCGGTGGGAGCGGTTTGCTCCTGCGCCTGCGCGGTTACGCTGGGAAAGAGCACGTAGCTGAGAAGAGCGAATGGGATCAACGCGGTCGATTTCGTCATGATGCCTTACGTCCTGTCTATGGGTTGGGATTCGAAACTGAGATCGGGATTCGGTTTATTATTTCACGTATCTATCAAATTACTCTGAAAGTTCCAGAAATATCTCACAGGCGGCCATATCGCTTACTTTACGCCTCGATACTGTTCAAAGGCAACGGCGAGATATTCCAGGAGGTCGGCGTAATTGATATAAGTGACGCCTGCCGGGGGCACAATGCCGAGACGGCGCATCAGCGGCACGGCGAGGTACATCGCCGAAGCCTGCTGCATCGGCGCGGGCAGCTGCCAGCGCCGGTCGATCGCGTGACGCACCGCGCGGTACTCCGGCACCGTCATTTCATACACATGCTTGCCGACATCCGCCAGCGCGTAGGCCGCCAGATGCTCGGGCAGGACGCGCGGCGGCGGCGCCAAGGCCTCCAGCGTCGGAACGCGCGGCGCCCGCTGCTTCACGACCATGGTTCCGGCGACAAAATCGCCAAGGCGCTGATACTTTCCTGAAAACAGCAAAAAGCATAGGGTCAGGATCATGGACGCGGCGCCAACCGCAGCGATCTCTGGTTTATTCTCCGACGCCCCGGCGATCAGAAACCCGACCACGACCACAGGGATTCCGTCGACAACCCGCAGCAGGTTGCGCACAATGGCAGCGAAGATGTTGATCGGGTAACCGCCGTCGCGCAGCACGCGCAAGCCCACCTGCCGTTTTCCAGGCGTCTGCCCGTTCCAAGCCGTCTCGTAATAGATGTAGTATCCCCAGAAAACGATGAACGTCGCAATCGACGCCAGACCCATTTGAATGTGCACGAGAGCTGTCAGCAGCTGCTGCGCAAAGGCGCTCGTGATGAAGCCGAGGACCACGGTCACGATCAGAAACAGGATCGTCATCGCGAGCAAAATACCCATTTGCCAGAGCGTATCGATCAGATTTGCAAAGAATCGGGAGCCAACTCCGGCGAGCTCATATTCGATTTCAATATTTTCGGGAGTGACGACGAGTATTTCACGTGACATGACAGGAGCCTCTGCGGTATAATTTCGCCATCATGGCAATTGACGAACGAGCTTTCATCAACAAGAAGCGCGCAAACTGGGAGCGGCTCTCCTCTATTGTGGAGCGCACAAAGAACGGCGGCCTGCGCCGCCTTTCCAAGGAAGAGCTTCCGGCGCTCGGATCGCTCTATCGCCGAGCGGCCGCAGACCTCGCGTACGCACGCCAGCAGGAAGCCAATCCTAATCTCGTATTGTACCTGAACGAACTGGTTGGGAATGCGCACGGCGTGATCTACTCCGAAGAAACCGGCGGCTGGCGCCGTATTCTCGGTTTCCTGCGCGTCGGCCTGCCGGACGTCCTGCGCCGACGCATGGGGTTCACAATCGCCGCCATCATCATCAGCGTCATCGGTGCCTACCTCGCCTATGCGCTGGTTCACAAGAGTGAAGATTACCTGGCGCTGTTCCTTCCGGAAGGCTTCCGCTCCTCGTTCGACGGCTGGAAGCAGGGATTCGCCGACCATGGCGATATCTCCTCCGCCGAGGGCTTCGATTTTTCATCCCAGCTGATGACCAACAACACCAAGGTGGGAATTATCGCCTTCGCGACCGGCATCACGCTCATTCTTCCAGTGCTGATGCTGCTTCAGAACGGCGAGATGATGGGCGCCCTGATCGCCGTCGTGCAGCCTACCGGTCATCTCACCTCCATGTGGGCCGGTATCCTGCCGCACGGAGTCGCGGAACTTTCGGCGATCTTCATCTGCGGCGGCGCGGGCCTGTGTATCGGCTGGGCGCTCATTGCGCCGGGCAAATATTCACGCAAGGACGCCCTGGTGATCGCGGGCCGCGACGGCGCGAAGATGATGGTAGGGACGATTCCGCTCTTCATCCTCGCCGGTATTATCGAAGGCAATATCTCCCATGCCTCCCTGCCCCACTGGGCGAAGTTCGGCATGGCGATCTTCCAATTCGCCCTGCTGCTCTTTTACATCTACGGCAGCCCACGCCGCCCGAAAACCGCCGCTCTCTAACATCCGACAATCGACTTCCCGGCAACTCATTGACGCTGCGCGATAATCAGGCTTCGATATCTAATGATCGAGGCCTGATTTCATGTTTTGACGCTATGGCGGGAACTTATCAAAAATTTCGCTGTTCAATAGATAATTGAGATTACAGAAATAACAACGTACAAGCAGCAAAAATTTACGCCTGTTTGTTACATATCTCAATCCAATTCCCACCGTTTGGCAAGAATTTCACCCAGTAAGGAAACACAATGGTTAAAACGATTGGCCGCTTGTACTTTTTGCGACAATTGCTGTTAAGCATAATGCTGCTGTGCGCCGGCGTAGTTGGCGCCCACGCCGCGACGCCTGTCGCCAGCAGCAATGTTCTGACTTTGAATGGAAAAAGCAGCTACTGGCTGGGCGCGAACTACGCCTGGTATAACTACGGAACCGACTTCGGGACAGGCGCATGGGGCAAGTATACCGATTGGAACTCCGTCGCCAAGGATTTTGGGACGATGCACGCCCAGGGAGTGCACGTGGTTCGGTGGTGGGTATTCGGAGATGGGCGATATTCTCCCGAGTTCAGCAGCGCCGGAGCCGTAA
>JAOQAA010000125.1 GCA_025963815.1 Capsulimonas sp. | reverse complement strand
AAGCCAATCTGCTGGCGGCTGGGTCGGACGCTCCGGACTTCTCCGCCGTGGCGGCCGACGGCAGGCAGGTCAAACTCTCGGACTACAAAGGCAAGACCGTGGTGCTCGACTTCTGGGCGACCTGGTGCGGACCCTGCCAGGCCAGCATGCCGCATTTGGAATCTGTCTATCAGCAGGTGAAGGACCAGGATGTGGTCGTGCTGGGCGTGTGCGTCTGGGATCAAAAGGACGCTTACGACAAATGGGTCGCCAAGAAAGCCGCTCAGTACACGTTCCTGACCGCATTCGATCCCGCCGGTCATGGCGACAATAGCATTGCGAGTAAGCTTTACCGTGTCAAGGGAATTCCCACGCAGTATATCATCGACAAGGACGGCAAGATCGCGGCGGGGTATTCCGGATATAACAAAGGCGAGACGCGGCTGGATCAGGCCCTGGCGAAGCTGGGCGTCACCGTGCCGTCCGATATGAAAGCCGCTTCGGCAAAACCGTAAATCCATCAGGAGAGTACTCATGAACGGTTTTACGAAACGAGGATGGTTTGCGCTCTGCGCGGCGGCGGCTCTGTCCGCCGCCGGGCCGAGCGGAGCGGCCTCACTGCGGGCGCTGGTGCTGAGCGGCGGTCCCGATCTGGAACACAATCAGGCCGCCATCGAAAGTAATGTTCGCTACGTGGACCGTCTGCTGCCTAAAGACACGCAAAAGCGCATCTTGTTTACCGACGGCGACCCGAAGAGCAAAAATGTACTCTGCGAGGACGATCAGGGGAAGACGTATTATCGAATCCCGCAGCTCCCACGCCTGGACGGAGCCAATGAGCTGCCGCGGATCGAATCCGAATTCGAAACGCTGGCGTCCGGCCCTCCAGACGAGCCCGTCCTGTTATACGTGACCGGCCACGGCAGTCCCGGGGCCGGCGCGTTCGACAACAACCATGTGGACCTGTGGAATAAAGAGCAGCTGAACGTTCGGGACCTCGCCGCCCAAATCAAAACACTGCCCGAGGCCACACCTGTGGCAGTGGTCATGGTCCAGTGCTTCTCTGGCTGCTTCGGGAATCTTTTGTTCGAAGGCGGCGATCCGAAAGCGCCGCTCGTGAACCGCGATCTCTGCGGATTCTTCGCTAGTGTCGCCGAGCGGCCGGCGGCCGGCTGCACGGCCGCCGTCCATGAGGCCGACTATCACGACTTCACCGGCTATTTCTTCGCCGCCTTGAGCGGTGAATCGCGCTTAGGTCAGCCGGTAACCGGGTGCGACTACAACCACGACGGCCGCGTTGGAATGGATGAAGCGTACTGTTACACGCTGATCCACGACGACTCTATCGATACGCCGGTTTGTACGTCAGATGTCTTTCTGCGCCGATTCGTTCCGGCGGTGGGTTTCGATTTCACGGAAACATCGTGGTCTGACCTGCGCGCCTGGGCCGCGCCTGCGCAGCGGGCGGCGCTCGACGCCCTCTCGGACGATCTCAAGCTCAGCGGCGAAACACGGCTGACAGACGGACTCAAATTGTTCCAAAAGACAAACGCCGCCAGCTGGGATTTGCCCAGCGTGCATGTGATCCGATTCATGAGATTGGCGAAAACCGTCGTGCTCGCGCATTGGCTCATGACATCCGAGGCCGCCGCCGATCAGCCAATCAAATCACGCTACAAGGCGCTGACGGCCGCCGAAGCGCGCAGCTGTCTTGCGCCCAGCACCCGTGTTAGCCCGGGAACTGAAGTTAGGGCATCTTAGTCCCGCCCCTTCGGTTTTACCCGGCCGTTCGCGCCATTGGACCCATTGCGCTCCGGGGAGGCCGCCGGATTGCCGGCGGCGTTTCGTTCGGAAGGAGCCGTTTGGGTTCCCAGGCGCTCTCGCTGTGAGACACGCCGCTCCTTGGCGCGCGCCATTGGCGTTCCGGAGGCGGCCGAAGTGTCCAGGGAGGGCGTGCGGTTGGCGAGGCGCTTCATTTTCGTCGCCTTCTTGCTTTCCACTTCCTTGGCGTACTGCGCCGACACCTCGCATCCGATCAATAAGATCATCATCGAGTAATACACCCACAGGACGAAGATCATCAAGTTGGCGAGGTTGCCGTACATCGAGGTATTTGGGTGCAGTAAGTACACCGCAAGACCCTTCTTCGCGATTTCCCACGCGATCGCAGCCACCGCGCCGCCGACCAGGGCCGAGCGCCAGGTGACGTGCGCCGACGGCAGGAACTTGTATGTCATGCCATACATTCCCGTCGCGACGACAATCGCGCCAACCTCCGTCAAGATCGTCGTTCCCACACCGAAGCCAGGGACGTGGTGCGTGAGCCATGAGCCGTAGGCGGTCGCGACGATTGACAGCACGAGCAGCACACCGGTGGCGAGCAGAAGTGCCAGAGCGATGGCGCGCTGCTTAAACCAGTTGCGGGTTTCCTGCACGCTCCATGCGGCGTTCATCGCCATGGCGCCGCTTAAGAATATCTGCATGGACGCCCAGATCAAGCCTAGCAAACCGATAATGCCGCTGACGCCGCGGGTGACGGTAATGGTTTTGACCTTCTCCGCGATATTCGCCTGCTCCATCAAGCTGCTGACTTCATTACCCGCCTTGCCCGGCAGGATCTGGGTTGTCAGAAGGTGCTGAATCTGCTGCACGGCGTCCTGTGTGCTATGGATCAGATTGAAGTAGTAGCCGATCGCCGCGACGCCGACGAGCAGCAGCGGGACGAACGCCAGCACCAGGAAGAACGCCAGTCCGGCCGCCATCAGGCCGCCGTTGTTCGCGCCAAAGCTGGCAAAGACATCCATCGTAAAGCGGATCAGGAAAATCCTCTTCAGGCGCACCACCAACGCGTTTACTTTTTTTATCAATGACTTCATTCGTCTTCAGAGCCTTCTGTGCTATGGGCAATATATCAAACGTCAAAAGGGCGAGCGCGGCTTGCCGCGCTCGCCCCTATCGCATTATGACCCAACTGTTAGCCTTGTAAACGCCCCGCGTGATTAATTCGCCCGGTGGGCGAACGCCTTGCCGCCTTGAACCGTAATGACCGCCGGCTCGGACTCATCGCCCTTGGCGTTGACTGAAGTCGCGGAGACCGTGAACGTGGTGTCGCGGTCTCGGGTGAACAGACTGTTTGTTTGCAGCGTGAGATCGGACGCGGTCCAATTCCCATTCGCGTCCGCCGTCACGTCCTTGGTTCCCGCCGAGCCGTTCACACCGAACAGGCCGCCGAGCGCCTTGCTGGTGTAATCGACTTTGACGCGAACGATGGAGTTCGGCGACGCCTTACCCGATACCGTCATATTCGTCGGGACATCGCCGCCTTCGGCCGGGGTCGTGATCGTGGGCGTTACGGGAGCGCCCGCCGCGATGTCGATGCTTTTGGCGAGCGCCTTGGTGACCGTCCGTCCGGCGCCGTCGACGAACTTCGCGGTGACCGGGGCGTCGCTGAGGTTATCGCCGCGCGCCACCGTGTATGAGCCGACATAGACACCCGGGGTCGATTCGGTCATCGGAATGTCCTTCGCCAGCGATCCGATGCTGAACGAAGCGCGTCCGCCCGGCTTCGCGGCGAGCTTGAACTGAAGCTTGGAGCCGGCTTCCACCGCTCGTCCGTCTGGAACGGTGCTGTCGAAGTGCGTGATCAGGCGCTCGCTGCTGACGACGAACGGCCAGGCGGCGCTTTGCACATTACCCGCCTGATCGGCGACGTGCACTCGGACTTCATGAGCCCCCGCCGCGAGCGGCTGGGCCGGCGTGAAGTTGAAGAACGACGGGGTAATCGTGGCTTCGGCTGTCACGTCCTTGCCGTCGAGAGAGACCTTTACGGAGTTGGGATCGACGCCTGTGCCGCTGGCGTCGTTGAGCGTGGCGTAGATCAGCGGCCGGTCATTTTCGACCGTCGCGCTGCGCGCCGGGCTGAATGCGCCGATCTTGGGAGCGGAGCTGTCGACGCTGAGTGTTTGGTTCGCCTGAAGAAGCGGAGCTGTCTGGTTGCCCACCGTCAGCTTGCCGATGACCGCAGCGCCTTCGACGGCGATGTCCGCCGGAACCTTATAATCGCCGGCGTATCGTCCCGGTGAGGCTTCCGTGAGTGGAATGTTGCTTGCCACCCCCGGGATATCGAAAGACGCCTTGCCGCCCGGAGTGCCCCGCATCTCGATATGAATGGCGCCGTTGCCGCGCACCCGATGTACGGCGTTGTGCTGGAACGCGGTGATCTGCGGGGCGATTCCTCCGGGGAAGCCGGCGTTCGGAGGCAGGTTGTTGTCGCCCACCGGCGTGTTCTGACCGCGCTCCGGGTTCACCACCACGGCGTAGCCGAGCGCGCTGCTGGGGTTCGTCCGAATCAGCACCTTCTCGTCCGGCATGATTTCTTTGAGTGTGATCGTTCGGCCATTCATGGTGACGGGTGCGTCCTGCGCCAGTTGAACGGTTGTGCCGTCGTTCAGCGTGATGACATTGCTGCCGTCGGCCAGGCGACCGATGCTCTTAACAGTGCCTTTGTACTGCCCGTAATTCGCGACGATGCTCTGCGCTGAGCCGTCGCCCGAGCGCTGGACTGTGACTTGATCGCCCGGGCGGATCTCGCTCAGCGGCGACTGAACGCCGGGTTCGCCGGGCGCGGAGCGCAGGATCAGGGTGGAGCTATTGAGAGGAACGGCGGTGTTCTGTCCGTTGATGCGCAGGGTGATCAGTGGTGGATTGGCGTTGGTGACAATCCCCGTCACCTGTCCTGTCACCGGTCCGGTTCCAGGAGGGGAGGGGAGGGTGGCAAGGTGGGGATCCTGGGTCTGGATCTGCACTGTGCTGCTGGCGGCCTGCCAGTCCACATTCGCGCCGAGCGCCTGCGCCACAAAGCGCAGCGGCACCAGGGTGGTTCCGTTGACTGCCCGGGCCGGCTGGCTGAGCGTCTGCGTGACGCCGTTCACAGTAGCCGAAGTCGATCCGAGCGGCAGCACCACATAAGAACTGCCTTTGGTGGCGTTGATCGTCTTGCTGTCGGCGTTGTAGCTGACGCTGGCTCCCATCGCCTCAAACACGCCGCGCAGCGGCACCAGGACGGAGCCGTTGGTTTGCATCGGGGTCATTCCCGAGAAGTTCACGGGGGTTCCGTTGACATTGACACGGATCGGATCGGCCGTCGCGGCCACTGCGCCCATCATGACGGCGACCGCCGCCAGCAGAGCGGTTTTTTGAGATTTGTAGTTTAGCATGGTCGTCTTGACTCCTGAATGGGTTTGAAAAATGTTTATTCCCTTTATAGATATCCGGGGAAACGATATTCCAAACCATACCATGCAGGCGTCTTGACAGGGAAAATTGTTCCCGGTGACTATTTTTCCGACGGCCTAAGGCGCTGTGGGAGTAGATCCTACTGTCCAGTTCGACCAATCGCCGACATACAAGACTTCTTCTTCCAGCGTCACTCCGAACTTCTTATGGACGAGTCCTTTGACTTTGTAAGCCAGGCTCCGCAGATCGGTCGCCGTGGCGTCGCCGGCGTTGATGAGGAAGTTGGCGTGCTTCTCGGACGCCTGCGCGCCGCCGACTTGCAGGCCCTTGAGGCCGCAGGCTTCGATCAGGAAGCCGGATGGGACGACGCCGGCCTTCTTCAGTGGCTCGGGAAGATCGGGCAGGGTTTGCGCGAACTCTTTGTCGGTGACGTTTTTGAAAAACGATCCGGCGCTAGGGGCGTAGGGTTGCTTGGCGCGGCGCTGGGCCTGGTAGTCCTTGGCGCGGGCGATGATGGCGTCCGGTTCGCCGCGCTCTTCAAAGTGCAGCATGCAGGAGAGAATGACGGTGCGGCCGATGCCCGATCGGCGCAGGCGGCTGTCGCGATACGAAAACTCCATCCATTCGGGACCAACTTCCTGATCCCGTCCGTCGGCGAAGACGCGCACCGAAGTCACCAAGGGCCCGATGTTGCCGCGATATGCTCCGGCGTTGCTGACGAGAGCGCCGCCGACGGTGCCGGGAATACCAATGGCCCACTCCAGGCCGGAAAAGCCCTCGCGCGCCGTCTGATAGAACAGCGATCCAAAAGAGACGCCGCTTTCGGAATACGTATCCTCGCCGATCCGTGAACCTTTGCAGCGGTTCTGGATCACAAGGCCGTCGTACCCGGCGTCGCTCATCAGCAGATTCGATCCGTGGCCGATAAAGAGATAGGGAACGTCGTGCTCGGTGCAGACCGTCAGCACGCGGCTGAGCTCGTCGACATTGCGCGCGGGCCAGAACCAGCGCGCGGGGCCGCCGACCTTGAGGGTGGTGTGCCGCGACATGGGTTCATTGGAGAGGAGGGCGTCGCCGACAGCGGCGCGCAAGGCAGTCTCGGTGGTCATAACCCCATTAGTGTAACATATCGCGGCGGGTTTTCCAATCGTGGTATAATCGTGGGGTGCTGGAAATTGAAGTGCTGCATGAGGAAATCCGGACCTGCCGGCGCTGTTTTGACGATGGGTTTCCCATCACGCCCGCTCCGATGGTGTGGGGGCTGGCGCCCGCGCCGGTGATGATCATTGGGCAGGCGCCGGGACTGAGCGACCTGCGCGGGGCGCGGATGTATCTGGGGCCCGCCGCGCGCAAGCTGTTCGGATGGCTGGAAGATGCTGGGTTCGCGCCGGAGGACATCGGGAAGATTGTTTACATGACGGCGCTGACGAAATGCTTTCCGGGGCGGCTGCCGGGGAAGAGCACCGACCGCGCGCCCTCGCCGCGCGAGATGCGCAACTGCCGTCCCTGGCTGGATGCGCAGATGGCGCTGGTTCAGCCGAAATTGATCATCTTGTTCGGCAAGATGGCGATCGATAAGTTCTTGCCCAAGATGCTGTTGACCGAAGCTATCGGACAGGCCTTTCCCGCGCCGGGAGTGACGTATGTGCCGCTGCCGCATTCGTCCGGCGCGAGCACATGGCTGAACGATCCCGCACATCGGGCGCTGCTGGCGGAGGCGATTGAGCGCGTGCGCGAAGAGCGTTTGCGCGTACTCGGGATCGCCGCATCCGGCGATCCTCTGGAAGAGAGATATCCGTGAAAACCATCACTTCAATCGCCGTTCGCCGCGCTCTTTTCAGCGCAGCCGTGCTGGCGTTGGTTACGCCCCTCGTCACAGGCTGCGGCGCCGACCGGCCCAATTACGGCCAGGCAAATCGCGATAACGGCTATTCCGAAGATGTGACCTCTCCGACACTGGTGGCGGAGGATATCAATTCATCGCCTGGCGTCAAATCCTCCAGTCCTCTGATCAATGAGCAGGACCCGTTGGTGCAGGCTGCGGGCAATCCACTGGCGAACGGCGCCCCGGATTTAAAGGCGGACACCTCGGGACCGTCAGAAGATAACCCCGCTCTCGATGTCAAGCCGATCGACGACGATCCTTTTCTCCGTCAGGATATCTCCACCGGTACGGCTCACTCGCACTGGCTGCGCGGTACGATTGTCAACGCCAACGTCGAAGTTCGTCTGAACAGCGCGCGTGTGGCGGACTTCTTCAGCAATACGGACAAGGACATCTCGCGCAATTGCCGCAAGGGTCTCAACACCGTCACCTTTATCTACAAGCCCCGCGGAACCGATAGCAGCGCCAAGCTGAGCGTGCTGGAAAGCGAGCACGATCCGCCGATTGCGCCGCTCGCCACCTTCAACAGTCTGGATGACGCAGGCGGGGTCACGACCCGGTCGTCGGCTTATAGCTCGGACAACTCTCCCAAGCCGCTGATGCGATCCTTTACCTTCATGGCTCAGTGAGTTTCCATCCTGCGGCGCACGACCTTCGTTTACCTTGACTTTGCGCGGTGGGCGCGGCTACAATGCCCCATGGATTTAGGGATTAGCGGGAAAGTCGCTCTGGTGACGGCGTCGTCGCAGGGGCTGGGACGGGCGTGTGCGGAACTGCTCGCGCGCGAGGGCGCGAAGGTCGTGATCAACGGCCGGCGTCCGGAATATGTGGCGCGGGCGGCGCAGGAAATTCGTCAGGTGATGGCGGTGCGCGGGGCGGATGTGCACACGATGACGGGGGATATCACGCAGCCGGAGGATGTGGCGCGCCTGCTCAAGGCGACGATCGCGCGCTTTGGTCAGCTGGATATTTTAGTGATCAACGGCGGCGGTCCGCCGCCAGGACGTTTCATCGATATCAGTGAGGAAGAGTGGCGTCAGGCGCTGGACTCCACCTTCTGGCCCTCGGTCCGATTGATCCGGCAGGCCCTGCCGCATCTTCAGCAGGCCAAAGAGCGCGGCGGCGGCCGGATCGTCCAGATCATGTCCACGAGCGTCAAGCAGCCCATCGGCGGTCTGCTCCTCTCCAACACCATCCGTCCGGCGACGATCGGTCTCGCCAAGTCCCTGTCCCAAGAACTCGCGGACGACGGCATTCTCGTCAACAGCGTCTGTCCCGGCTCATTCGACACACAGCGCCTGCGTGACATCCACGAGACCCGCGCCGAGGGCACGGCGTTCACCCCCGAACAAATCGCGCAGCAGGCCGCCGAGCGCATTCCCCTCAAACGCTTCGGCGATCCCAAAGAGCTGGCGAACTTAGTGGCGTTCCTGGTCTCGGACAAGGCAACTTATATCACGGGGCAGACAATCTGTGTGGACGGCGGATCGACGAATACGCTGTTTGGATAGGTTACTCTACTCTGCCTTCCACTTGATATTACACCCCAAACTCGCCCGCTGATCCGGGTTCACTTCTTCCCCCTTCAAAACGGCGTCGATGGCGGCGCGCAGGCTGGCTCCCGTTACGGGGACCGGTGGGTCCATCTTCGGGCGGCTCTCATCCAATTGTCCACGATAAACTAACTTGCGTTCGGCGTCGAACAGGAAGAAGTCCGGCGTGCAGGCGGCGGCGAAGGATTTCGCGACGTCCTGCGACTCGTCGTAGCAAACGGGGAAAGTGAAGCCGAGGGTTTCGGCCATTGCTTTGAGACCTTCGGGGCCGTCGTCGGGGTACTGCACGGCATCGTTGGAGCTGACTGCGAGAATGCCAAGCGGCGTTTCGGCGTAGTCGCGGCCGATCTTCGCCAGCTCATCCTGGACATGCTTGACGTACGGGCAGTGCACACAGAGGAAGATGACGAGCAGGGCGTCCTTGTCAATGAACCAGGCGGCACTGATGGCGTTTCCCGTGACGACATCCGTCAGCGAAAAGAGAGGGGCGGGCGTGCCGAGCGGCAGCATTGTCGAGTTGGTGCGGGCCATGAAT
>JAOQAA010000123.1 GCA_025963815.1 Capsulimonas sp. | reverse complement strand
CATATGCTCGAAACGCAGCGCAGCGCGGAAACGGTTCGCGGCATTTGAGAGGAGGCGAATCTGAATAGCCCGCGTCCATCCTTGGACGCGGGCTGGGGTTCGATAAAGCCGAAATTAGGCTTCGATGGACCGGCGCTTGCGCAGGACCAGGGAGGCGACGCCGAGGATGAAGAATCCGAGGACGGCGTATTGGGACGGCTCGGGCACGGCGGAGGGCGAGCCACTCTGGTAGAGGGAGAGGGCTTCGCCGGAAGTCAGCGCGCCGTCGAAGACGCGAATGTAGTCCACGGACCCGGCGGACGCTTCGCCCTGGCCGGTCACCGTGTCATCAATGAAGAACTGCGCGATACTGGCGGGACTGCTGAAGACCCCCTGCAGCCCCGAGTCCGTAAAGCTGAACTGCTGGACGCCGTTGACGTAACCGACGAACAGGCCCGTACCGCCATCGCGCGTGATGATGACGTCGGTCGGCGTATTCGCGACGATGGCGCCATTCGGTCCGAAGGCGGAATTGTAAAAATTGAGGTCCGTATTCAGGTTGTAAACGCCGTTGTCGGACGTCAGGTTCTTGAAGTCGACGATCTTGCGGTAACCGGAGGTGGTCGCAAAACTGAAGTTCAGCTCGATGGAGTAATCATTCGCGGTCACGCCGTTGCTCAGGCTCAGGCCCTGATTGGCGCCGAAGTTGTAATGGGTGGCCGTGAGCGTTCCGCCGTTGGCGACCAGATTCGGTCCGCCGAGCGTGTCGGCGTATGTGCCGTCGAGATCGTATTCATGAGTGAGAGTCGCCGCATTGGCGGCGGAGCAAGCAAGGCCGGCGATCGCCGCGAAGGCGAACGCATTACGCATCAGAGGTTTGAATGGCATCGGTGCATCTCCTGATATTGCAGATTTTTAAAGAACGGTAAGAATACTGCTGAACAACCGTGCATCCCGCTAATTATACAAGCAATAACGGCAAAAGGAAAGTCTTTTTTTCAATCGTGCGACGGCTTCCTTCAAACACTATTCTTGACAGGTTTCGCCAAAGTGTGTTAAAGTAGCAAAGTATTGTCCGCAAGGACGGATTCGCCCCAGCAGCCACGCTTTTTCCCAGGTGACAGCGTCGCGCGGGGTATTTTTTTTGACGTTCGCGCGACGCTGCGCCTAACTTACCATCATGCCTGAAACCATACTATTGAACCTGGCCACCGCCGACGATTTCACCCCCCTCACCGATACAATCTTTACGATCCTCCTGGAGAATGGACAATCGTTTGAGGTCACGCTCACGAACGTCCGTGTTCTGGGCGGCGGCCTGGCGGGCAAGCGCGAGCCGTTCAAGCTGACCTTCTCCGGAACTCCTGGGTTTGTGCTGTCCCAGCAGATCTACCGACTCACGCATCCGAACATCGAAGACCTCGAGATTTTCATCGTCCCAATCGCCGCGACGGCGCAGGCGACGACTTATGAAGCGATCTTCGCTTAGCTTAACAGATCTTTAGCCGCATATTTGGAGGCCCCATGGCTGAACCCTTCCTGTCGGAAATCCGCATCGTCAGTTTCGATTATCCGCCGAAAGGCTGGGCGTTCTGTAACGGACAAACACTTCCGATCAACCAGAACCAGGCGCTCTTCTCGCTGCTGGGAACGACCTACGGCGGCAACGGCCAGACGACCTTCCAGCTGCCGAACCTGCAGGGTCGGACGCCGCTCCATTTCGGCCCGATCAATCCACTGGGAACGGCCGCCGGCGAAACCACGCATACGCTGACTCTCAGTGAAATGTCGGTGCACAGCCATGCGCTTCCCGTCTCCACCTCGCTTGCGAACGCGAGCATTCCCACTGGAGCGGTATTGGCGCACCCGGCCGCGACCGTCGGCGCCGTTTACAGCTCCACCCAGATCGGCCCCCGCATGTCGCCGCAGATGCTCACCGCCGTGGGCGGCGGGCAGCCGCACAACAATATGCAGCCGTATTTGGTCCTGAACTTCTGCATCGCCCTGGTGGGCATCTTCCCAAGCAGAAACTAACGTCCATCGATTTTCACTCAGGAACCATTCGCTATGTCACAACCATTTGTCGGGGAAATTCGCCTGGTCGCCTTCCAGTTCGCTCCGAGCGGATGGGCGTTCTGCTCCGGTCAGCTGATCCCCATTGCCGAGAACGACACTCTTTTCACGCTGATTGGAACGACGTACGGGGGCGATGGGGTCAACACGTTCGCGCTCCCGAATATGCTGGGGCGAATCCCCGTGCACACCGGCTCCCAATATGTGCTCGGTCAGAGCGCGGGGGCGGAAGGCGTCGCCCTGTCACTGGCGCAGATCCCGTCGCATTCGCACCCCGTCAACGCCACCAACGCCGCCGCGAACAGCAGCATTCCCACCGGCGATATTCCCGCAGCCGCCGCGGTGAATGTCTACGGCCCGGCAGCCAATCTTGTCAGCTTAGGCGCTTCGACCGGTTCGAACGGCTTCGGGCTGCCTCATAACAACATGATGCCGTTCCTGTGCATCAATTACATCATTTCACTGTTCGGTGTTTTTCCGTCGCAGAACTGACGGCGCATTTCTCATGAGGAGCATCGGTTATGTCAGATCAATATGTCGGTGAGATCCGAATCGTTCCGTTCAATTTCGCCCCGAATGGCTGGGCGATGTGCAACGGACAAATCCTGCCTATCAGCCAGAATACGGCGCTGTTTTCCCTGCTGGGCACGAACTTCGGCGGTAATGGACAGACGACATTCGCGCTGCCTAATCTGCAGGACTCGGTGGCGGTGGATTTCGGCTCCGGCGCGGGCTTAACCGACCGTTACATGGGCGAGACGGGCAACCAGGCAGCCGTATCATTGGGTGATTCGTATATTCCGCAGCACAAGCACGTGATCAACGCGAGCAGCTCCCCCGCGACGAAATTTACGCCGGAGGGCAATTTATACGCGGTTCCCAACGCGGGACCGCGCCGGTCGAATCAACTTTACACGACGGCGGCGCCCGACGCCACGATGGCGAATAACGCAGTTGACTACTCAGGAAGCGGCCAGGCGCACAACAATATGCAGCCTTATCTCGCGCTGAATTTTATTATCGCGCTGCAAGGCATTTTCCCGCCGCGCTCGTAACTTCGCCCGCGCATCGCGTTCTTAATTTAAGGAAAAATCATGAAGGCAATGGATACGGCCACGAACACAACGCAGACGGCGGATAGGGCCGCGACGAAATCGCCAGATATCTCCGCGATCAAACCGGCAATCGACCGGCGCGATTTCCTGCTCGGCGCCGCCGCCCTGGCCGTCACGGCGTCGCTCGGCAGCCAGTCGTCCGCCCACGCGGAGGCGCCCGCCAGCGCCGCTTACGCCGCCGCGCCCGTCCTCCACACCACTCTGGCCCTGGCGACCATGAGCGGCATGATCAACCCCACTGCGCTTAACTCCGGCGCGCTCGCCTCAGCGGTGGCGACCGTCAAGATGTTCGGTCACTTCATCCCAGCCGGCGCGGCCGCCGCGCTGCGTGTCGTGAAGGCCCACTACGCCATGCCCGTCAATGGCCGGATTGCCGATGTCCCCATGTATGCCTGGACGACCTCCGTTGGCAAAGGCAAGGATACGCTCGTCAAAGTCCCCATCGCACCCGGCGGCGGCCTGCTGCTCTCCGTGGAGATCGCCGGGACCACCCGCACTGAAGATTCGTACTTCCTGATCCCAGGAAGTACGACTGGCAAACCCAAACTCATCGCGGGCACATACGCCATTATTGCCGGCTCCCCGGACCTCACCGGCTGCCGCCTGACCCTGACCAGCGGCAAACCCACCCTCACCCGCGTCACGGCCTCAGGCCCCGCCCCGGTCGGGTTCGAGTATTTGCTTTTAACGGTGTCTTAGGATTCGGCCCCCCTGCCCCCCAATCCTGGGGGAGGGAGTTGTCGCGGGTGTGGTTTGAAATGCCGATGCGTTTCGCCAAACAAAAACTCGATCAAACGTCTCTCTCGTTCCAATTACCCCGCGACAACCTCCTCCCCCAGGGTTGGGGGCAGGGGGGCCGCTCTTTATATCGACATTATCAATGACTATCCCACCCCAGATCACGCTGCGCCCGGAGACGCCCGAAGACGAGCCGTTTCTGTATGATGTCTACGCCAGCACGCGCCAGCAGGAGCTGATGGCGACGGGCTGGGACGCCGAGCAAAAGGCCCAGTTCCTGCGCATGCAGTTCCAGGCCCAGCACAGCTTTTACCAGTCCCAGTTTCCCAGCGCCCAGTACAACGTCTTGCTTCAGGACGGCGACCCCATCGGCCGTCTGTATGTCGACCGCCGTGAGACGGAACTGCGCATCCTGGACATCGCCCTGCTCCCCCCATTCTGCAATCAAGGCCTCGGAACCCAGCTGATACAAGAACTGATGCTGGAAGCCGCCGGCCAGGGCGTCCCCCTCAGCCTTCATGTCGAAACCTTCAACCGCGCGCGCACGCTTTACGGCCGTTTGGGATTTACAGAAGTTCAGAACGACGGTCTGTATATATTGATGGAATGGACCGCGCGCCGCGAATAGTACTTCCGCGCCCCTTCCAGATCGAGCGATCTCGTGCGAGTGTGAGATTAGATTCGGCTCCCTGAGGTAGGATTCGGCCCCCCTGCCCCCCAATCCTGGGGGAGGGAGTTGTCGCGGGTGTGGTTTGAAATGCCGATGCGTTTCGCCAAACAAAAACTC
>JAOQAA010000122.1 GCA_025963815.1 Capsulimonas sp. | reverse complement strand
TGGGGGATTTGGCAACGCGATCGTCACAAAGGCGCCGGTGCTCCACGTGAAGCGTCACGCGCTGCCCGGAGGGCGGGAGCCGCGTGGGTGTTTAGAGGTCCGGCTGCAAACGAACCTGGGAGAATTGAAGGTTCTCAGCACGCATTTGGGTCTGAGTGATGGGGAACGGAGGCGTCAAGGCGCACGACTTGCCGAGATTGTGAGCGCCGACCGAACTCCGGTCGTGCTCTGCGGCGACTTCAACGAGGGGCCGGACACCGGGAATTTGCAGTTTCTTCTGGAGCAGACGGGGCTGCGCGACGCCGGGGTGGGGGGCGATTTTACCTACTCCTCGGATGCGCCCCGCGTTCGTATCGACTTTATCCTTCTCAGTAAGACGCTCTTGGAGGACGGCCTTTGGGTCTCACCCAGTATCGCGTCAGACCACTACCCTGTTATTTCCAATATTAAACTTCGGTCTTGAAATCTTTATGGATTTTTTTGCGTAGTAGAAGCAGGGGATGCTTTTTCCCCGGCGCCGTGCGCGTCCGCCCCATGGTTTAACGCGAAATAAAGGTGAATGCCTTTGCTCGCGATGACCGAACCCGCCAGCGCCATCAGCCCCAGCAGACCGATCCGCATGACATATGTCGCCAACGCCGAACCGATATTGGCGGCTGGCGGCGCTGTTTCGCCCTTAGGGATCGGCAGATTCAGTCCCTGAACCGGAGTTTGGAAGAGATGCATCGCCTCCATAAAGACGAAGCACAGCATCGCAATTCCGGCAAGAAATACGAGGATGGCGATTAGACGCCCGGGCAGGTCGGTGAGGGATTTCGACTGAGGCATACGGAGATTCCTGTTTCGTTCAACTTCTGCCAATAATATCACAGTGGGTGGCGTCAAGTCAAGAAACGCCAATTCGCGAATCTCAGAAAGTCGTGGTAAAATTACCTATGGCATTGCTTCCTGTTTTTCTTCGGCGTGCTCTGACCGTGACCGCCGTTTTCTCCGCGCTCGGTTTTGCCGGCGCGCATTCAGCCCAAGCGGAAATTGTCGTCTCCGGGTCAAATGCGGTGGTTTGTCCTCCGCTGCAAGCCTGGTGCGAACACCATATCCCCCGGATGTTTCAGCCCAAGACTCGCGTCTCCGTGCGCAACTTGAGCGACCGGCAAATGGCGGCCTACTTGGCCGGCGATCAGAACGCTGTGGAGCCGGACCAGGATCCGAAGTCTTCGCATACGTCCGGCGGCGATGATGACGATATCGACGGCATTTATGAGAACGGTCCGCCGCGCATCACCCTGCGCATCCCGAAATCGGGCGCGGTCGACATGATGACCTTCACGCACGAGTACGGTCACTATGTCTGGTTCAACTTGATCAGCAAGAACGACCGCAATCGCTACGAGAAGATCTACAAGCGGCAGGCTGCGGCGAACCATCTCGTAACACGCTATGCGGCAACGGATTTGGAGGAAGGATTTGCGGAAGCGTTTTCGTTCTATGTCAACCAGCCCCAGCTGCTGGAGCGGCGCGATTCGGTGTCGAGCGATTTCTTCCGCGGCCTTTTGAATGCCCCTCAAACCCAGGACAACGATCGGTAAACCCACGGCATGGCAGGTGCGAGCCCCGTTCCCCAACGAAGCGGAACAAGTTCTGCACATCCTCTGCGACGCCTTTCAGCTTCGAGTGGACGCCGCGCGTCCCATCTTCGCGAACGATCCCTTTTTCGATCTTTCCCATAAGCGTGTTTTGACTACCAAGGCGCACGGTCTCGTCGCCTGCCTCACGGTCGTTCCGGCGCGCGTGCGCGTTGGGAACGCATGGATCCCATTCGGAGGGATTGCGGGCGTCGCCACGCTGCCCGAATGCCAGCGCCAGGGCTACGCCGGCGAATTGCTTCAGGGCGCGCTGCGCTCGCTCGCGGGCGAACTGCATTATCCGCTCTCCGGTCTGTTCACGGACCTTCCCGATTACTATCGGCGCTTTGGCTGGGAGTACGCCACCAGAAGCTGTGTTCTCAAATCGCCTCTCGCCGCGCTTCCCAAATACGGCGGCGCGGATTATGTGCGTATCGCCGCGCTGCACGATACTTCCGCGCAAAAGCAGATCGAAGCTGTGCAGGCCGCCGCGCTTACGGCTCGCCCCGCCGGAGCCTTCGAACGCGACAAGCGGCGCTGGGCCGTGATCCGCCGTTTCCTGCCCGGCGTGAAAATCGCCTTTTACCAGCATGATGGTCCCGCCACGGGCTACGCAATCTTCGAAGAGACCCCGAATGAGCTGCGCGTTCATGAGTTCCATGGGTGCGACCAGGTGGCCGAGCGCGCTCTGATCGGCTTTCTTGCAACTCGCGGCGCCCGGCGGCTGGAGTGGGCGTCTCCGCTTTCGGAAATCCAGCGTCTTGGGCTCCAAGAGTATGCTTGCGGAACGGAGCCCTTGTCCATCGAAGTTCAGCCGGACATGATGGTTCGCGTCGCCGATGTCGCCGCCGCGCTGGCCGCCGCACACTCCGCCAACTTCGCGCCCGTCCTCAGCGCCTCTCAGCAGACACTCACGGTAATCGTGAATGACGATCCGATCTGCCCGGACAACAAGAACCCCATCCGAATTACGTCTCAGGGACTTGAGCCTGGCTCGTCGGAGGACGCGTCGTGGATCGCTCTCGGGATCGCCGCGTTTGGCCAGCTCTTCCTGGGATACCACGACGCCTCGACGATGCAGGCGCTTGGCCTGCTGACGGCGTCCCATCCTGAGGCGCTGGCGACCGCCGATCGGCTGTTTCCCGCACGCGATCCATTCGTCGCAATGCCCGATCGGTTCTAAAGGGACCTATTCCCCCACTCGCTGAGGCTCGTCT
>JAOQAA010000121.1 GCA_025963815.1 Capsulimonas sp. | reverse complement strand
GAGCCAATGGAATATCGGTTTCCGGAAGCCGATCGTTCCCCGCTCTCGTTTTTAGACAGAAATGGCATTGGAATGTTACACAAAATTCTTCTATTCTCAGCGGATTGCCCCCCGAGTCGCCTCCCGTAGCGTCAATGGCGGACGCATGAACTCTCCAAACCCACTTTATTCGTTAATAATTCGGATACTGCTTCTCGAACTGCTCCATGCGAAGAGTCTGATAGTGAGCGCGTTCAGCAATGTCGGCAACTTTGACTTCGTCTCCCTTGAGATTCTCCACGGTTAACCAAACGGTCTCAGGTTCATATTCTTCCACGTACGCAAGCACTCGCAGCCGAAGACTTTCGTAGAGAATATAATTCCCTTCAGCGCTTCCATATTCAACCTCGTGCATGAACACCTGCTCCACGGCCGTGACATTGAACTCTACGCCCAGAGCATTTTCCAATCCAAATAGCGTGAAGCGCAATTCGCGGTCGATCGTAAGCAAAACGGTCTCAATGGCCTTTGCTCTCATACTTCCTCGTTTGAATACAGCCGGATATTTAAAGCACGCCCCAAAATATGCTCTGAGCTAACCCACCCATCGATACGCCCGTTGTTGGCGCCGATCAGAAATTGGCCGTTCTCAATCGCCTTTACTAAATGCAGCACGGTGTGCGAGTATCGGCGGCCTTGGATCTGGACCAGGACGATGTCGCCGACGGCGAGAGTTGCGCTCTCGCACGGCGCGAGTGTCACGGTGTCGCCGCTGGCGATCCGGCCGGTCATTGAGTTGCCGGTCGGCGCCACTTGCACGGTTTGGCCGGCGGCGAGGGCAGTTTTCGCTAAGTCTGGCCAGTGAGGGCGGGCGCTCAAAGCTTCCCGGCCGTCACTTCCCGCAGGTGTTCCCAGGCGCGGTGGTATTTGGCGATGCGCTGGAGGTCTTCTTCGGTGATGGCGCAGAGGCGCATGGGGTTGAGGTTGTCTTCGAGGTCCAGGATTTTGACGCGGGCGGCAAGCGGGTTGCGGGCGGCGCGTTCAATGAAGGCTTCGTAATCTTCGCCTTCGCGCTTTGTGACGGCCTCGACGGCGGCGAGCACTTGGGGCGGGATGCCGGCGGCGGCGAGGTCGGCCGGGGTAACGGAGGTGTCCTCCACGACGTCGTGCAGAACGGCGGCCATTTGGCCGTCGGCGTCCGGGCAGCGCAGGGCCATCCGGATGGGGTGCTGGACGTAGGGGGTCCCGTCCTTGCTGAGCTGGTTTGCGTGCGCGCCGGCGGCGATGGCGAACGCCTTCGCGACTAACAGTCCTTCATCATGCGTCATTGCGGTCTCTCCATTTTCTCCGCAATCGAAGATTGCGTTCTTCTGCTATCATACCGGCGGGCGCGCCGCTTTTTCTAGTCCGTGAACAATCTGGTAATGCAGGCCCTGAAGGGATAAGGCGAAAATCGCCATAATAGAGAGTGGGATACTATTATGCCGACGATTATTCTCTCCGCAATCAAAAAACTTCCCGGCGCATCAATGCTTCGCCTTTGGACGATTCTCGGCGCTTCCCTCATTTACGCCTGGCTGGTCCATAGCCGGCCAGTCTCCTATCCTCATCTGCTGGAAATCGTAGACATCGCCAACTATGCATTCCCGATTCTAGGAAGCCTCTGGGTCTTTGGGGACTGCTGGCGCATGCGCCGGGAAGTCTTCGCGAGCGGGGCGCCGCGCGATATGAAAGCGCGCTGGCGCGCGGCGCTGTTCCTGGGGCTTGCATCGCTCTCTTACGGGATCGGCAGCTTCATCTGGGCCGATTATGAGCTCCGCCTCAAACAGCCATGCCCGTTTCCATCGTGGTGCGACGCCGCCTATCTGTGCTGCTATCCGTTTCTCTTTTCGGGCGTTCTGCTTCTCCCGAACCGTCCCCTCCCCTCGGCCATGCGCTGGCGCGTGCTGATGGACAGCGGAATGACGATGACCGCCCTTGTAACATTCAGCTGGTATTTCCTGCTGGGGCCGATCGTACAGGCCGGCTCCGAGACCACGCTGGGTATGATCCTGGGCGTAGGCTATCCACTCAGCGACCTCTGCGCGCTCTTTTGCCTGCTGGTGGTGACGGCGCACGCCGAGGAGCAGTCATTAAAGCGCGTCACTCGGCTGCTGGCGCTGGGCATCGTGGGGGTTGTGAGCGCCAATGTGCCGTTCGCCTATCTGACCCTGCATGAAAGCTATCAAAGCGGACGACTCACGGACATCGGCTGGGTATTGGGCTGGGGCCTGATCGCCCTGAGCGGATGCGAGCTGCTTCAGACTCGCCCAAAAAAGCAGCTCACGACGGAAGGGGTCGACATCCACCAGACCGTCGAACTGCGTAATCCCGTGTTGTGGCGCGCCATGATGCCGTATGCCCTGGTTCCCTGCACGGGGGCGCTGGTCGTATACATGCTCAAGCACCACCCGAACGCCAAATTGGAAACGGGCGTTTATGTCGGCGCGGCGCTGCTGATCGGACTGCTACTGCTGCGTCAGGTGTTCGCGATCCTGGAGAACAACAATCTGAACCGCTACCTACGGGAAGCTTACCGGGAGCTGGCGGAAAAGAACGAGCGTCTGATGAGCCTGGCGACGACGGACGGAATGACGGGGCTTTCCAACCACCGCGACTTCCAGGAGCGTCTGCGGGTCGAGCTTTCCGAAGCCCAGCGCCACGGAACGCCGCTGTCGCTGCTGCTGCTCGATGTCGATCACTTCAAACTCTACAACGACACCTTCGGCCACCCCGCGGGCGACCATGTCCTGCGCACCCTGGCGACCCTGCTGCGCGACGCAATCCGGGACGGAGACCTTGCGGCCCGCTACGGCGGCGAAGAGTTCGCCGTGCTCCTCCCCAACGCCGGCTCCGACCAAGCCCGCGCCACCGCCGAACGCATCCGCGCCGCCGTCAGCGCCTTCGATTTCCCAAACCGTAAAATCACCGTCAGCATCGGCATCACGGACATCTCCATCGCCGGAACCGATCCCGAAGACCTGATCGAAAGCGCCGACACCGCCCTCTACGCCGCCAAACACACCGGCCGCAACCGCTGGGCCATCGCCGGAGACACCGAATCCCTCATCAGCGCCGCGTAACCCGCTGATCGATCCCGATTGGACACATCAAAGACGCTACCCTACGCCCCCTGATGACCTTTGCCTTTGCTGATACTGCTAGGTTTCGGCCCCCGGCCCCATCCTGGGGAGCCAGAATCCACGTTCGCAAACATTATTGTTCACGAGGAGCGAGTTGAGTCGCCATTGTACTAATCACGGATAGTACTTTTGGAAGATCATTGAGGACTTCTTCGTTCGTAAAACGAACTATGTGGTAGCTACGATAAATATTTATTGGTGGGTTTCGGCCCCTCCGCCCCAATTCTGGGGAACTCGGAAAACGCGTTCGTCGCAATCTGGTCCCCCAGGATGGGGCGGAGGGGCCGAAACCCAGTTGGGATAAAATAGCCCCGCCATGATGCAGATCATGGCGGGGCGGTTCGGTGTTTGCCGTATGGGCGCTGGCTATGCTTTGGTAGCAACCGCGCCGGCGGCGTAGCCGTCGGTGAGGGTTTTGAGGAATGCGACGATGTCGGTCACTTCATCGTCGGTGAGGTGCAGGTTGCCAAGCTCCTCACGGTTCATTGTCGCGGGGAATTCGGCTGTGCCGAAGCCGCCGAGGTCCCGCTTGTTGTAGAACTGAACTGCCTGATCCAGCGTCGTAATCCCGCCGTTATGGAAGTATGGGGCGGTAACAGCGACATTACGCAGGGTCGGCACTTTGAAGCGTCCCGCGTCGTCCACGCGCCCGGTCGTCTGCTGCAGGCCGATGTCGGCGAACGAGGGGCCGTCGGGGTTGATGGACGGCGGCATGTTCAGGAACCGATTGTTCGGATTGCGCGGAAGGCCGATATTGTCGTAGGTGAAGTCGGTGAAGAGCGGCGGCTCGCCGTTCGGGCCCGGGTCGCTCGGATGGCAGTTGGCGCAGGCCGCCTTGCCTTTGAAGAGCGTCAGACCACGCATCTCGGTGGCCGTCAGCGTCGCCCGCCCCTTCAGATAGAAGTCATACTTCGACGTAAACGAGTTGAACTCAGACGACGCTTCGAAGCGGGCGATAGAATCGGCGATGGCGTCGAACGCCTGATCCGTCGTGCTGAAAACGTCGGGGCCATAAACAGCGCGCAGACGGTCGGCGGACGGTCCAGCGCTCACCTTGGCGACGATGTCCGCTTTGCTGGCGTTGTTCATTTCGGCGACATTGAGCAAAGGGAAGTGGATCTGGTCCTTGAGATCGACCGCGCGTCCATCCCAGAACTGTCCGCCAATGTAGTCCTGCTCGCCGGCGTCAAAATGGAACCGGGGCGAGAACGCCATATAACGGATCGAAGGAGTCTGGCGCTTGCCGAACCGGCCGGCCGTGGCGCCTTCCGAAGTCGGCGAATCCTGCCGGCCATCCGTGAACGCGTTCGCCGATCCGTGACACGTTGCGCAGGACTGCCCACCCGGCGAAGAAAGCGTACGGTCATTGAAGAACGCCTTCCCCAGCATCGCCTTATCGGCCGGCGTATTGTCGCCGCCCCCGCCTCCCCCGCCGCCGCAGCCGGCCACGAGCAGAGTCGAACCCAGGATCGCGGTGCACAGCACTGTAACGATCATCGAAATCCGGCCGTTGATTTTCAACTCTTCCTCCGAGGGTGACGCATTCGCGCCCAAATCATTTCATGAAGCAGCGAACTGCCTAATAGTCATACAATAAGTCTGGGAGTTTGTCAAGGAAATATTGGAAAATACTAATAAGCGCTTTGCCGCACAATAAATATAATCTGCCGCATTCAATGATGATTGATCGCGAGGAGAATCAGAAATGCACCACAAAGTCATTAGCGCCCCATATAAATTAAATGGTGCATTAATATTTGACATGGTGCACTCCGTGTGTTATACTAATAGTGTGGTACACGGAGACCTCCGTGCATACTTCGTCCGTAGTGAAAAGGAGATCGGGATTTATATGTTACTCAAGGCTAAATCATCCGCATTTACTCTGATCGAATTACTCGTTGTCATCGCTATTATCGCGATTCTCGCCGCCATTCTCTTCCCAGTTTTCGCCAAGGCTCGCGAGAAGGCTCGCCAGACCAGCTGCGTCTCCAACGAAAAGCAGCTCGGACTTGCGTTTCTTCAATATTCGAACGACAACGATGAGGCGTATCCGACCGGCGGCGCGGGCGGCGCGAGTAACGGCTTCTTGGGCGTCGGCTGGGCCGGGCAGGTTTATCCCTATGTGAAGAGCGCCGGGGTTTATGCGTGTCCGGATGATTCGACGAAGGCCGTTCCCGAAGCAAACGCGACGGCGGTCCCGGTTTCCTATTCGGTCAACCTGGACATTACCCGAACGGATGGAAACGTGAAGGGAAGCATTCCGGCACTGGCCGCTCCCGCAAAGACTATCCTGTTGTGCGAAGCTTACAGCACCATTGCCGTCATAACGGATCCCTACGAGACCACCACCAACCCCAACCATTACCATTCTTCAGCGACCAACGGGCCTGGCAACACGCAAGGGACAAATATCGTCGACGGGCTGGCGACAGGATGCCTCGGCGGCGACCCCGGAACCTGCCCCGGCCCGAACGCATACGGCTGGGTTCATTACAACACGGCGCGGCATACGGACGGCTCAAACTTCCTGCTCGCCGACGGTCACGCCAAATGGTTCCGCGGAGCGGCGGTTTCTAAAGGTGACGACGCTTCCGGAGCCGCCTGTAACCAGGATAACAATCCCGCCATCGCAGGCTGCACTGGGGGAAGCAACACGGCGGCCGGAACGGATAACAGCGTCTTCGCCGCCACCTTCAGCACCCGATAGTAACGGATCCAAGTAGAATTACCACCAGACTGATCGGACGTGATCGCGCTTGATCGGTCTGGTGGACGGCAATGGATCGACCGGCGCCCGAGACGCTCGTCGAAGCCATTAAGCATCCTCTCAGTTACTTCCCATTATGGACAAGTTTCTTACCATTATCACCATGGCGATAATCCCCGGCTCCTCCTATAATACAAAGAAAGACGGCCTGAAGACCATTCAATCCCACTCTATGCAATACTGGTATTGTCATTGGCGGCGTCTGTAAAATTAACCGATAAAGACCGATGGATACAATCTCATCTCGCTACAGACAGTCGAATAGTTCGCCGAACAATGTGAACACGCTTCTGCTTGATTACATTCAGTCCGGCCGCTACCGGCGTGGAGACAGGCTGCCTTCCATACGCGTATTATCGGAAGAGCTGAATGTCGCCCAAGAAGCGATCCGCGCGGCGATCACGGAGATGACCCTGGAGGGGTTTCTCGATCGACGCCCCCACTGCCGCGCCGTCGTGGGCGAAGCCAAGGCGCCGCCGAACGGATCAGAGATGCTCTCCATGGCGCCCGCTTTGGATCCTGTGCGCGTCATTGCTCTGGTCATGTGGCGCTGGGACGCCGGGGAACTCGCGAGAAGCGCACAGCGGCGCGTGTTCTCGGGAATGGATGAGGCGCTCCGAGGATCGGGGCGGCATGGAATCTGTATTGACATCGGGCATAATTTAGAGCCAGGGCCGAAAAGTCCCGAAAGTGAAGAAGATCACCTCCGTTACGCCTTCCGTCAGGGCTTTGGAGGCGTCGTCTATTATCCTCAGAACTGCCGCGTACCCCAATGGATTTTGGAGACGCCGAAGCATATGCCGCTTGTCCTGCTGAACCGAACGACGCCTGGCGTACAGTCCGATTTCATAGGGTCTGATTTCCGGGAAGCGGCGCATCAAGCCGCATGGCGTCTCATTCATCAGGGGCACCAGCGTATCGCCTTTGTCACGAGCGGAGAGTACACGCACACCGAGCAGGAACGGATTCGAGGCTACCGTCAGGCGCTCGTGGAGGCGTTTTCCGCGGAAGCGTATGAAATGGTCCTCTCGCCTCCTCCCAACTACGCGAACGTATGGGCAATGCTTGATGCGACGGTGCGACAGCCTTTGGGGCGACGCCCCACGGCGATGATCTGCGCCGGCGGTCAGGAAGCGGACCGTGTCGCCCGCCACCTTTCGATGCTTGGCCTCCAAGCGCCCCAGGACGTTTCCCTGATCGCCCTCGACGACATTCTGCAAACCCTGCCCAATGGGGTCGGACTGACCACCGTGGCCCAATCCTTCGAGGAAATCGGCAGAGCGGCGGCGAAGCTGATCCTTCGCCGCCACGAATACCCCACGATTGCCCTGACGCATGTGGAGTTGCCCACAAGACTGATCGAGCGCGACAGCATCCGATGTGTCTCCGAAGATGCACTCTTGACCCACGCACGCTAGCAAGCCGCCATAGCCGCCCATCAATCCTCGTTCTCTCATTTTGCCGTAAAAGACAAGTTTTTCGCCAATTTCGCCATGGATGCATCGTTCAAAAACACTTATAATACAAGTCAAGGAGACTTGAGAGTGTCTAAAATTTCCGCGTCTTTATCATTGGCGATAATGATTGGCGCCCTGCCGTCCGCCTCCATCGCCGCAGGGCCGCCGTCCACGGTGAGCTTTGACCACCTGACCTGCGAATATCTCAATAATCCTCAGGGCATTGACGTGACCCAGCCTCGTCTGAGTTGGCAAGAGAGGTCGTCCAAGAAAGGGTATCTTCAGGCAAGTTATCGGATCATTGTCGCCTCATCGCCGATGCTGCTCAAAGCAGGGAAAGGCAATCTCTGGGACAGCGGCAAGGTCAAGAATTCCGGTACGACGCTGATTCCTTACGCCGGAGCGCCGTTGATGTCGCGCACGCAGTGTTGGTGGGCAGTTCAGGTGTGGGATACGTCGGGGCGACAATCAGCGTGGAGCAAGCCGGCGACCTTCAGCATGGGATTGCTTGCGCCGACGGACTGGAAAGCCACATGGATCGGAAAAGCCTTCCAAGCGCCGCATCCGGAAAGCGCCGCTCTTTCAGGCGCGCGATGGATCTGGCTTCCGAACGCCCCGCAACCAAGCTCCGCCGCGCCGCTCGGAGCCGCGTTCTTTCGCATCTCCCTTCGTGTTCCGAATGGCCGCGCGATCAAACGAGCCGAGTTTGTGGGCACGGCGGACGATGCATTCACGCTGTACATCAACGGGAGGGCGGTCGCAAAGAGCGCGGATTGGCATTTTTTGGAGACAGTTGATGTCAGCAAGCTCGTTCATAGTGGCGATAACGTGCTGGCCGTGCAGGCGAACAACGCCGGCGACTCTGGGCAGAGTCCGGCGGGCGTGATTGGCGCGCTGAAGATCGAATACCGTGATGGCGGAACGTCCATCATTCCGACCGGGCCAGAGTGGAAATCTTCCGAAGCGGCCGGCGCCGGCTGGAATACGACAAATTTCGAGGACAGCGCCTGGAAACCGGCAATGGACCTCGGCGCATACGGCACGCCACCCTGGGGCAATGTGTCCCAAGGCGAGGCCGCCCGTCACCCGGACCTTCCCGCCCGTTACCTTCGTCGTGAGTTTACGGCGAGCAAACAGATTTTACGCGCCACGGCGTATGTGTGCGCCCCGGGCTTCTTCCAGCTGTTCGTGAACGGCAGGCCCGCCTCAGATCACGTGATGGACCCCGCCCTTTCCGATTTTCAAAAGGCGGACTACTATGTGACGACCGATGTCACCGCCCTGATGCGCAATGGGAAAAACGCCATCGGCGTTGTTCTAGGAAACGGGCGTTTCCACTCGCCCAGACTGAACGCGCCGATCACGCAGGAAAGCTTCGGCGCGCCCCGCGTCTTAGCGCAGATCGAGATCACTTATAAGGACGGCTCCAAGCAGACGATAGTCAGTGACCAAACTTGGAAGATGACCGATCAGGGTCCGATCCGGGCAAACAACGAATACGACGGCGAGATCTACGACGCGCGCATGGAGATGCCAGGCTGGACACAGCCGGGATACGCAGCGCCCGCAAAGATCTGGACGACGCCCGACATCATGCCAGCGCCCGGCGGAGTTCTGATCGCGCCGATGATCGAACCGATGCGTGTGACGCGCGTCATCAAGCCCGTCAAGATCACGTCCCCAAAACCCGGTGTTTACGTTGTCGATATGGGGCAAACGTTTTATGGGACAGTTCGCATCAAGGCACGCGGCAAGCGGGGAACAACAGTCCATATGACGAGCGCCTATGCGCTTCTTCCCGACGGGACGCTCAAGACCGCCGACAACCGTACGGCGCTCGCGACCGACCACTATACATTCCAGGGCAGCGGCGCAGAGACATGGAATCCGATCTTCAAAGGCCAGGGCTTTCGCCGCGTGCAGGTCATGGGTTTTCCCGGCAAGCCTACGCTGGACAACTTCGAGGGATTGGACGAGCATACGGATGTCCGTCCGGTGGGAAGTTTCTCCTGCTCCAATGACACGGTCAACAAGATCCACGCGGCCATGGTGACGGGAATGAAGATGTTCCTGCGCAGCGCGCCGCTCGATCCGGACCGGGACGAGCGTCAGCCCTGGATGGGCGATCCCGCCAAGGATAGCGAAAGCGAGGCGTATAACTACGATGTCGCCGCCTTCTACACCAAGTGGATGGACGATGTTCACCGCTCCCAGCGCCCGAACGGCAGCATTCCCGACCTCTCGATGTACTGGGATTCGGGAAATGGCGTGGAGTGGCCGAGCGTCTACACGATCATTCCGGACTGGTATACGGGTTTCTATGGCGACACAGGACTGGCGCAAAAACATTACGAGTCGACGAAGCGCTGGATTCTTAACATGCGCGAGCAGCATAATCTCCCCGATGGAACGATCCAGGGCGTCGGCTACGGGGACTGGTGCGATGTCTACACGATCGGCGGAAAAATCAAAGACAATGGCCTGACCCCACTGGATCTCGTGGCCTCCGCCTATCAATACAACAATCTCCGGATTGCACAGCGCACCGCCGAGCGCCTGGGCAAGACGGACGACATCACGATGTTCCGCGAGTTGGGCGACGCCCTCGCCAAAGCCTTCCTCGCCCGATTCTACGATCCAGCGACAGCCACCTATACCAGCGGGACCCAGTGTTCGTACGTCCTGCCGCTGGCCTTCGGTCTGACGCCGTCCGATCCAGTGCAGCTTCAGAAGATCGTGGATAACCTCGCCAACGACATTTTGGTGACACATGACGGACATCTGACCGTAGGGCTCATCGGTAACCAGTGGCTCATGCAGGTGCTGACGGAGAATGGCCGGGGCGACGTCGCGTGGAAATTGGTGACACAAACGACAAGGCCGAGTTGGGGATATATGGTCAAGCGCGGCGCGCAGGCGATCTGGGAGCGCTGGGACTACGACACGCGCGACCCAGGAATGAACAGCGAAGCGCTCTTAATCCAAGCGGGCAATGTAGACGCATGGTTCTACCAGACACTTGGCGGCATCCATTACGATCCAAAGAAGCCCGGCTTCTCGCATATCGTGATCAAACCGCAGATACTCGGCGATCTTCAATGGGTCAAGTGCTCGTTTGACTCCCCGCAGGGCATGATCGTTTCTAACTGGACTCGCACAGGACAGAGCGTCACCATGAATGTCACGATCCCAACAAACACAACGGCGACCGTGACGACGCCGGACGGTGTTTCGCGTGAGATGAAGTCCGGCGCCTGGGTGGTGAAGTCTCGGGTGAAGAGATAGGAGGCCCCTCTTACCTAATCAGACAAGTTTTCATCCAATTTCGCCATGGATGGATCGTTTAAAATCACTTATAATACAAGTCAAGGAGATTGAGAGTGTCTAAAATTTCCACGTCTTTATCATTGGCGATACTGATTTCCTGCCTGCCGTCCGCCTCCATCGCCGCAGGGCCGCCGTCCGTGGTGACTTTTGACCGTTTGACCTGCGAGCATCTCGATAATCCTCAGGGTATTGATGTGACGGCGCCGCGCCTGAGTTGGCGGGATGTTTCCAAGGAAAAGGGATATCTCCAGGCAAGCTACCGGATCATTGTCGCCTCGTCGCCCACGCTGCTC
>JAOQAA010000117.1 GCA_025963815.1 Capsulimonas sp. | reverse complement strand
GGCTCTGTTGTCCCAGAGCCAAAATATTGACAGCGGCATTGGTGTCGCGATCCAAAGAAAGGCCGCACATCGGACACAGATGCCACCGATCCGAGAGCTTCTTCTTGGTGCGGCCTTCTTGCCCGTCAGGGCGGTAGCCGCATCCAGAGCAGTCCTGCGAGGTGTAAGCAGGATTGACGGCAAGTATCTCACGACCAGCGTTTTCAGCTTTCGAAGTGAGAACAATACGAAATTGTGACCAGGCAGCGTCGCAGATGGACTTCGCCAGACAATGATTGCCGAGCATATTCCTAACGCTGAGTTTCTCCACGGCAATCACACCGAAGCGATTGACGACGCGCCGCGCGTTCTGATGACAGAAGTCATGGCGACGATTGCGAATACGTTCATGAACACGAGAAACGACTTTACGGGCTTTCTTCCCAGCCTTGGAGCCACGTTTCTGCTTCGCAAGTTTGCGTTGGGCCTTAGCGAGCGCCTTTTCATCCTTGCGAAAGAAGCGAGGGTTATCGATGAACTCGCCATTGGACAGAGCGGCGAAGGTTTTCAGTCCCATGTCGATCCCGACCGCTTCGGTGGACGGAGGGAGAAGTTCCGGTTCTACTTCCTGGCAGAGGCAAGCAAACCACTTATTGTTGATCCTTCTTAAGATGCAGGTCTTGAGTTCACCCCAGGGCTGGCGGTGGAGTTTGGCCTTCACCTGCCCGATCTTGGCAAGTCGGATCGTGCTGTCGCCGACCTTGAAACTGTCGTTCTGAGTAAAAGTGATGCTGTCGTACTGACCTTCGCCTTTGAGCCTGGGAAAGCCTGGAGCCTCCCCTTTCTTCACACGGTCGAAGAAGGCTTTGAACGCCAGGTCCACACGATGAACCACATCTTGTAGGACTTGCGAATACACAGATTTGAGTTCGGGATGAGATTTCTTCCATGCAGGCAGATAGGCTTGCTGGTCATAGCGTCCCACGGATACTTGAGCCGTCTCGAATTGATATTTTCGGTCGTTGACCAGACTGTTATAAACACGGCGGCAGGTTTCGAGCGTCGCTTCCAGTGCATGCTCCTGCGCACTATCGGGGTACAGCCTGATTTTTAGACAGTTTCTGTTCACAGATTTACTGCACCTGAAACTGTTAGGTTCTTACGTGTTTTCGCGATACCAATCGGAGTGTCGGTATTTATCGTCTTCGGAAAGACGAAGTGCTATCCATCTCCCCCATAAATGGGGAAGACTTACGCACTTTGTGTTAAAGAACGTCTTCGTGGCTTCCGAGTTCGGATGGTAATCAATACTCGCCTGCTCAAAGATATCCGTGATCTTCAGATAAAAGCGCCGCTCGCTGGCCCGGATCTCACGAATTCGCTCGACTAACTCTTCAAAATAATCCCTGCCAAATCTCTTGCTCAGCTTCAGTCGGTCGTCGTCCAGCACAAAGCCCTTGACGATAATCTCCTTAAGCGTCTTCGTCGCCCAAATTCGAAACTGAGTCGCTTGTTTCGAGTTGACACGGTAGCCGACCGCGATAATTGCGTCCAAGCTATAGAACTGAACTGTATAGGTTTCCCATCTCCCGCAGTACGTGCAAATTCTGCACATACTGTTTCACGGTCCAGTTCATCCTCTTCAAAGATCTTTCCGAGGTGCTTTGTGACAACGCTCCGGTCAACGCCAAAGAGATCCGAGATTTGCTTTTGAGTTAGCCAAAACGTATCCTCTTCATATCGGACTTCGACTTTCGTTTGGCCCAGCGGCGAGCTGTAAAAGATGATGTCGCCTTCATTCGGCTGTCGAGTATCGCTCATGTCATTTCTCCTTATATTGGATACTCGCAGCCGCTCGCTCAATCCGGAAAGCTATTGGGTAATTATTTTCGATATTATTTGCCGGGCGCTAACATATCGGCGGGGGCGGCCACACGTTTGATGGAACTGTCACGTGGCGCCGCACGCAGGAGATTAAATCGCCGATGGTTTGAAGGTCGAAGGCTTCGGCGTCTGGAATGGAGATGGCGAACTCCTCTTCGCACATCATGATGATTTCGGCGAGATCTAGAGAATCGTCCAAATCCTTGAAGAAATTGGTGTTTGTTCCGAGGCTGCTGATCGGGACTTCGTGTTGCTCCGCGACGATTTGACATATCCGTTCCGCGAGCATGGTTACTCTCCCGAGTCGGTAACGAACCCAGTCTCCCGCGCTTCGCGGCCCAGACCCGCGACAATGGGAACCACAACCAGGGCGATCGTGACGACCATGGCCATTGCCATTCCGTAATTGTCGCCGTGGCCCTCGGCCACCTTCGTTTGCAGAGGGCCGTTGACGGAGGCGATCAAGTTGCCGAGCTGATAGGCCAGCCCCGGCAATGTTCCTCGCAAGGCGGCGGGCGCGAGTTCTGTCAGGTGTGCCGGAATGATCCCCCAGGCGCCCTGAATGCAGAACTGGATTAAGAAAGAGCCCACCGTGAGCAGCGCCAGGCTGTGCGAGAAGGCCCAGAGCGGGATAATCGGCAGTGCGCATAGGCAGGCAATGATGATGGCTTTGCGCCGTCCGATCCGCTGAGAAAGCGTTCCAAAGAAGATGCCGCCGCAGAGCGCGCCGATATTGTAGATGATGGCGATGTTGCTGACAGTCGCCGGCGCCAGCTTATGCTGCACCTGCAAAAACGTAGGATAGAGATCCTGCGTGCCATGTGAGAGGAAATTGAATCCCGTCATGAGTAATATGAGGTAAAGAAACAGCTTCCCATGCTTGCGGATTGTCTCGGAGAGGGGAATGCGCTCACGCTTCGTCTGCTCCGCCTGCCAGGCAGGCGACTCTTTGACCTTGGCGCGGATGAACAATGATAGCAGCGCCGGCAGAACGCCGATAAAGAACATCCAGCGCCAGCCCAGATTGGGCGCGACAAACCGATAGACAACGGCCGCGAGCAGATACCCGACGACATATCCTTCCTGTAAGATCCCCGACAGCATGCCACGCGCCTTCGTCGGGATCGTCTCCATCGCCAGCGACGCCCCCAGGCCCCACTCTCCGCCCATCGCAATCCCGAATAGCGCCCGCAATATGAGAAACATGGTGAGATTTGGCGCGAAGCCCGACAGCAGTTCCAAAATAGAGAACAGCACGATATCGATCATCAATGGGAGACGCCGGCCGTATCGCTCCGCCGCGAGGCCGAACAGAAACGCGCCGAGCGGCCGCATGGCCAGCGTCAGCATGATCGAGACGGCGACATGCGTTTTGTCGGTGTGGAAGGTTTTGGCGACATCCTTGAGGACGAACACTAAGACGAAGAAATCAAAGGCGTCCAGAGTCCAGCCCAGAAAGCTCGCCAGAAACGTATTGCGCTGATCGGGCGTCAGCGCCCGGAGCTGTGTCGTCATTGTCACTGCGTTCTCCTCTTGCCGAATAACTCGGGTCAGTCCTTGGGGCTCATGCCGGATCGTGGGCCCATTATACAAACAGCAGCGGGGTAAGTCAATCTCGGCAATGGGAGTCGGGCGAGGCTATTGGCGCCAAAATGCTTGACAGGAACCATTGAGTGTGTATAATGGGTCCATTGCAAGACAATCGCGCTTTCGGCCAGAAAGAGAACGTGTATTCCATGAACCTGATTACGAACATACTGGCGCTTTCCCTCGGCTTGACTTTACTTGCGGCGACGGCGTCGCAAGCCCGAAAACAGCATACGGATTATGTGAATCCCCTGCTGGGTACGGCGACGCTTTGGGATAAAGAAGACATTGGCTATACGCCCACGCACAGGACCTGGGGCGCGGAGGTTTTTCCTGGGGCGTCCCTTCCCAATGCGATGGTGCAGCTCACGCCGGTCACGAAGTTTCATAGCGGTTCTGGTTACCAATACGAAGACACCGTCATTCAAGGCTTTGCGCATACCAGCAAGGGACATTGGAACCTTTGCAATATTCCTTTATTGCCGGCCACTGGAACCATCGATCCGAAAGATTATAGTTCTGGGTTCAGCCATAAAAACGAGTCCGCTCATCCAGGCTACTATCAGGTTTACCTTGACCGATACGGCGTCAACGCCGAATTGACCTCCACGCTCCGGTGTGCATTTCACAAATATACGTTCAGGAATCCAAAGGATGAGAAGCTGATCGTGGACCTCGCGACTTCCAACGAGCGTGTTCGGAACAAGGAGATTCATCAGGAGAGTGAAAATGTCTTTTCTGGGTTTCAGCAAACCGGCGAGACAATGTACTTCTACGCCGTTTCCAACCACAAAATCAAAGGTGTTGAAACGCTGATATCACCTGACAAAGAGGTTTCCGTCGTCAATTTTGTGGACGCTCCGGGCGCGCTGGAACTGCAGATCGGCTTTTCGTTTGTCAGCGTCGACAATGCGAAGGAAAACCTCCACAAAGAAATGCAGGGGAAGCGATTTTTGCAGGTTAGAAACGAGGCGACGGAAACCTGGGAGGCTTTGCTGTCCAAGATCAGCGTGTCCGGCGGCACGGAGCGTCAGCGGGGGATCTTCTATTCCTGCCTGTACCGTTCGTTCCTCTGGCCCGCCCTGCGCAGCGATGCGAATGGGGATTTTGTCGACCGAAGCGGAAAAGTCGTCAACAAGGGGTTCCGTTATTATACCGATCCGTCCCTCTGGGATGATTACCGTAACAAGCTGGTGCTGCTGGGAATTCTGTCTCCCTCGTTGAGTGTGGACGTGATCAAGTCACTGATCGACAAGGGAGAAAACACCGGTTTTATCCCCACGTTTTTCCATGGCGACCATGCGGCTCCTTATATTGCGGGAACGTATTTGCGAGGAATCCGGGGCTACGATGTCCAGGCTGCCTATCGACTGCTTTTAAGAAACGCGACCGTGGAAGGCGGCCCCAGGCCATATATCACGGAATACGCGACAAAAGGCTGGATCTCCGAACCGGACCTGGAGCACCCGGTCGTCGCCACAAAAGCCAAGGCAGCGGTGACAAAAACACTGGAGTACGCTTACGATGATTACGCCGTGGCGCTGCTCGCCAAAGAGCTCAGCGATGCGGACAACTACGCCATGCTGATGAAGCGAACGAGCAACTACAAGAATATGTTCGACCCGTCCACGGGCTTCATGCGTGGGCGTCTGGAGAACGGGGATTGGGTAAAGAACTTTGACCCGGAATATCCCTATTACGAATACATGTATCGTGAAGCGAACGCCTGGGAAGCGTCGTTTTTCGCCCCGCACGACGTCAGTGGGTTAGTCGGTCTTTTTCTCAGCAAAGAAGATTTCGGAAAGAAGCTGGATCAGCTCTTCACGACGCCTTACACTGGCCCCGAAGCCGACAATCTTTCCGGCTTCATTGGACAGTATTGCCATGGAAACCAGCCAGACCACAGCGTCCCATTCTTGTATTACTTCGTGGGTGAGCAGAGCAAATCTCAAGACATCTTGAACAGAATCATGGACCGCTTCTACGACATGGGTAAAGACAAACTCGCTTACGCCGGCATGGATGACGCAGGCGAAATGTCGTCATGGTACGTGTTCAACGCCATTGGAATCTACCCCTTTTCGCCCGCCGATCCCAATTATATTGTCTCCGTGCCGTTGTTCGACAAAATCGACGTCAAGATGGGAGACAAGGGCGGCTTCACGATTGTTAAGAAGAATTCAGGGCGTGAGATTTCGGAGATTACGTACGACAATCGAAAGGTTGATGGGTATTTTATCAGCCATCAGGATTTGGCGCGAGGGAAGAGGTTAGTGGTTAGTGCCCGGTAGCTGTACATATTCCCACAAGTGGAAGCTTGTGGGCTAGGCTGGGGCGAAGTCAGCTAAAGCAGACTCCTGGGCTACGCAAACGCCCTCTTAATCCTATTCCTCAACCTGCTTCAGCTGGTTTTGCCTCAGCCTAGCCCACAAGCTTCTACTTGTGGGGCTTCTTTCGGCGAAACAATTTCCAGATCGCCGATCAGAGTTCGCTTACGATGGTGCTCTTCCTGTCGATCGATGTATCGACGAACGCTTTCTACCGAATTTCGGTGGAGTGTGAAAACACCGTAGCCCTTTTGCCATTCAAAGCTTTTGCCGGGGACGGCTTCGTGGGACATGAAATGTGAGCTGGCGCCTTTGACTCGTCGTGTGATCTCCGATATAGAAACGGTGGTTGGGAAGGTCACCAGCAAATGCACATGATCTTCAACGCCGCCTACGGCCAGCGGATCAACGCCAATGGTTGTGCATTGTTTTCTGATTACTTCATAAAGTCGCCTTCGAATATCGGGCAATAGGCTTGGCTCTCTTCCCTTAGTCGCCCAAACCAAATGCACATAAATCTCGCTATATACTCGACTCACGCTGCCCTCCCGCATCCATAATTCCACAGCCTGCTTCAGCTGGCTTCGCCTCAGCATAGCCCACAAGCTTCCACTTGTGGGATTTCTGAGGCGCGAATTATAGAAGCACTTGCAGCACGTCTGCAAATCCGGAAAGGCAATTTTACTCCACCCAAACCGCGCGCTCATCCCCCAGCATACTCTTCAAATACTCCACCATATGCTCATCCGGAGAAACTTTCAGATTCGGCAGAAAGTGCTGAACGCTGCCGGGGCCGTCGGCGATGTGCAGCAGGAGTTTTGTGGGGCCGGCGTAGCGGCTGAGGAATTGCTGTAGGGTCGGCATACGTCCTTTCATCCGGTCGTCGAGGCGAATGTGGAGGCAGGAGATTTCTGGCTGCCCGTTGCCGTAATGCGCCTGGCGTTCGGCGGAGCCGAGGAGCATGTCGGCGCTGGCGATGGGCTGGACGCCGTCGGCGCTGATTTCGACGCTGGCGGCGCTGACGCCGCCGTCTTCGTCGGTTTGTTTGTTGATGCGGTCGCGGTGGGACGTCTTGCCCTTGACGACGACGACGCTGTCCTTTTGCGGCGTCTCCATCTTGGCGGCGGCGCGCGGGAAGATGGTGACGCTGATCGTGCCGGTGCGGTCTTCCAGGGTCAGGAAGTACATCAGCTCGTTCTTAGCCTTGGTGTAGTAGTTGCGGATATTGGTCAGAACGCCGCCGATGACCACTTCTTCTTTGTCGCCCAAGTAACGGCATTCGTCGATGGTGTGCGTCGCGATTTCCTTGAGCTTTTCGACAAACTGATCCAGCGGGTGCTCGCTGAGGTAGAAGCCGAGCAGTTCTTTCTCCATCGCCATGGTTTCGGCGGATGGGAGCGGCGGGACGTCCGGGAGCGGTGGGATGATGCGCTCTAGGGCGGGCGTGTCGGGATCGTCGCCGAACATGGAGACCTGGCCGCTCTTGCGGTCGCGCGCGGCGGTGGCGGCGCTATTAAGCGCGCCTTCGAGGCCGGCGAGCAGGCGCGCGCGGTCCGGGTGGAGGCTGGCGAGCGCGCCAGCCTTGATCAGGGTCTCGATGGCGCCCTTGCCGGTGAGGCCGAAGTCGTAAACGCGGTCGCAGAAGTCATGCAGCGAAAGAAAGTCGCCGCCCTTTTTGCGCGCAGCGAGAATGGCTTCGATGGGCGACTTACCGACATTTTTGATGGCGAGCAGGCCGAAGCGCACGCAGCCCTCTTCGACGGTGAAGTCGGCGGAGCTGTAATTGACGTCCGGCGGGCGCACTTCGATCTTGGTGCGGCGGGCGTCGTCGAGGAAGTTGACGAGCTTTTCGGTGTCGTCGGCCTGGGTCGCCATCAGCGCGGCGAAGTATTCGACCGGGTAGTTCGCCTTGAGGTAGGCCGTTTGGAAGGCCACCATGGCGTAGCAGAAGGCGTGCGCCTTGTTGAAGGCGTAGCCGGCGAACGGCTCGATCAGGTCGAAGATCTCAATCGCGCGCTCTTCGTTCACCAAGCCCTTCGCCAGGGCGCCCGCGATGAAGTTCTCGCGCTGCTTGACCATCTCCTTGAGGTCTTTTTTACCCATGGCCTTACGCAGGATGTCTGCATGGCCGAGCGTGAAGCCGGCAATGGCCTGGACGATCTTGAGAACTTGGTCCTGGTAAACGATGATCCCGTAAGTCTCTTTGAGGATCGGCTCCAGCACGGGGTGGGGGTATTCGATCGGCTCCATGCCCAGCTTACATCGGATATATCGAGGGATCTGCGCCATTGGGCCGGGCCGGTAAAGCGCGACCATAGCAGCCACCTCGGCGACAGAGCCGGGACGCAGCTCGGCGATATAGCGGCGCATCTGCGCGCCTTCCAACTGGAACACGCCGGAGCACTCGCCGCGCCCGAGCAGATCGTATGTCTTGCGGTCGTCCAAAGGCAGCTTCAGCACATCGATATCGATATTGAAACTTGCCTTGACGTTGCGTACCGCCTTGGCGAGGATGGTCAAGTTCGCCAGACCCAGGAAGTCCATCTTGAGCAGGCCGATTTTTTCCAGCATGCCCGCCGGATACTGGGTGACCATGCCGATCCCATCGTCCGCCTTTTGCAGGGGCGTGTGATCCATCAGCGGTTCGGCGGAGATGATAATCGCGGCGGCGTGGACGCTGTCGTGGCGGGTCAGTCCTTCCAGGCGCTTGGCGGTGTCGATCAGCTCGCGCGCCTGACGATTGGTGTCGTACATCGCCTTGAACTCGGGATTGACCTCTAACGCCTTATCGAGCTTCATGCCGACGGGGATCGTGGGGATCATCTTGCAGAGCTTGTCGATCTCCGCCATCGGCATCTTGTTCATCGCGCGTCCGCAGTCCCGAATGGCGGCGCGCGCCGCCATGGTTCCAAATGTCGCGACCTGAGCGACATACTCCCGCCCGTACTTCTGCACGACGTAGTCGATGACGTCCTGCCGCCGCGAGTCTTCGAAGTCCATATCGATATCGGGCATGGACAGTCGTTCGGGGTTCAAAAAGCGTTCGAAGGTCAGGCCGTATTGGATGGGATCGACATCGGTGATGCCGACGCAGTACGACGTCATGGAGCCGGCCGCCGAGCCGCGAACCCCGTAGAAGATGCCCTCACGTCGCGCAAAATCGGCGAAGTCGCGGACGATCAGGAAGTACGCGCCGAAGCCCGTCTGCTCGATGACGTCCAGCTCAAAGCGCAGCCGTTCTTCGTGCTCCTCGGTGATGATCGGATAGCGCCGCTTCATCCCCTCAAACGCGATTTTGGCGAGATACGCCTGCGCGTTCATGCCTTCGGGCAGCTTTTCCGGAACCGGCATCCCAAGACGCCCAAATTCCAAGTTCAGGTCGCATCGGTCGGCGATCTCCTTCGTGCGATGCAGCGCGTGCTCGTATTTATTGAAGACTTGCAGCATCTCATGCTGCGTCTTCATAAAAAACTGCTGCGACCCGTAGTTCATCTTCTTCGGGTCATCCATCGTCGTTGCCGTCTGCACGCACAGCAGAACCTGGTGTGGATCGGCGTCTTCGGCGCCCAGATAGTGGACATCGTTGGTCGCGACCAGCGGGATTCCCGTCTGCGCGGACAGCTTGTGCAGCTGTTCGTTGACGATCCACTGCTTCTCGATATTGTGATCCTGCATCTCCAGGTAATAGCGGTCCCCAAAGATCTCCCGGAACGTCTCCGCCGAATGGACCGCCTTGTCGTAGTTGTCGTCCATGATGTGCTCGGGCACTTCGCCGCCCAAACACGCCGACAGACAGATCAGCCCCTCGCTGTACTGCTGCAAAACTTCCTTGTCGATACGCGGCTTATAATAAAAGCCTTCCATCGACCCAATAGAGACCAGCTTCAGCAGGTTGCGATACCCGATATTGTTCATCGCCAGCAAAACCAAGTGCTGCGAGTCGTCCAGCTTCTTATTTTCCCGCTGAAACCGGCTGCGCGTCGAAACATAGACCTCGCACCCCACCAGCGGTTTGATGCCCGCCTTCTTGCACTTCAGATAGAACTCCATCGACCCATACATGACCCCATGGTCGGTCAGGCCGATGGCCGGCATGTTCAGATCGACCGCCTTTTTTACAAGGTCATCAATACGACAGGCGCCGTCGAGAAGGCTATATTCAGAGTGCAGATGCAGGTGGACGAAGTCAGGGGTGCGAACGGACATTCAGGAGTGTTCCTCTTGCGAATTGCTGATAGAAAAACAGAGTAAAATTACACTGTTAGCTATCGATGAAGGGATAAAATTTGGGCGCGGTCAATGCGCGAACGGGTTCTATTGTAGCAGGAAACACGGGCGAAGTCAAAGCAAGGCGGCATACCGTTGGCGTCGATTTCGAAGTACAATAGGTAGAATTAACTGTTGACGAACGACGTTCAATGACAACCACGACGGCGAAGAAAGCCAGCGCTGCAAAAAGAAAAATTCTATGGAAAAATAAACAAAATGAAAATACCACTGATAGTGATTGCGGTCGCTGGCGCCGCCCTGTCCCAGACTGCCTGGGGCGCCGCGAAGCCGATCAATCTTGTGCCCAATACAGCCAACCCATCGCCCGACTATTTCTGCACCTGGAATATTCAGGGTTACTATTCGAGCTACGCCGACCACGCCGCGCAGCTCGACGCCGTGCAGGAGAGTCAGCTGTTCGGCAAGGGGGCAAATCAAGACTGGCTGGGGCAGTATCCCAAGGTGAAACACGATTTGATCTTTCTGATGGACGAAGGCTGGGATCTGCCCAAAGAAGATGTCACCGTCGTCCCCGGGCGCTTTCCTTCTTACGCCACGGGATCGCAGCCGGAGCGGTTTAAGGCGCTTTCGGATGCTATAAAAGGGCGCGGATGGCGTGGCCTGGGGCTGTGGATGCGGGCGGATGTCAAAACGCCGGACTTCTGGACCGAGCGCTTCCAATGGTCAAACAGCAGCGGTGTTCTTTACTGGAAAGTGGATTATGGCGACCGAGAAGGCGACGAGCAGTGGCGGCATGAGCTTACCGACTTAGGACGCAAACTTGCGCCGGGGTTAACCCTTGAGACGGCCAAAGCGCCGCATTCGATTGCCTGGGCCGATACTTACCGGACATACGATGTCGATGGGATTGTCGCTATCCCGCAGACACTTGCGCGCGTAGTGGGTGAGCTTCAGTACAAAGCAGCACCACCGGCCAAAGGGCTGATCAATTGCGAGGACGAGATGTATATGGGCGCGGCGCTCGGATGCTGCTACGGAGTGATGCGTCACGGCTTCACGGGCAATCTTCCCAGCGGACGCCAAGACTTTGTCTTCCCCCCAGTCACACGCAATCTCAAGCTGCGCCTGGACGAAGTCACGCGGGCGGTGCGCTGGCATCGTATCGCGCCCGCATTTGCCGTCGGCGCTAACCCAACGCTCACCTCAAAAGAGAACTTCACCGACAACTGGCATTTTCTCAAAGATGAATCGTGGGAAGTTTCCGAAGGAAACGAACGGACAATGTCCGCTCCCGCCACGGTGGCGCGTGGTCTGCCATTGCCCACTATATCGCTTGCTTCCGGCACGGTCAAGCCGTATGTCATTGCATCGCGCAATCCGAACGGGGCCGTGTCCGTGGCGACGCTTGGGCGAACGCTCAGTCACGGCGCGGAAGATCGCCAGTGGATCACGGGAGAAAATGCAGACGTGTCGCTGGAAGTCGGCGCAAACACGGGGCCAATCGGAATTTTCGGCCGATATCACACATTGACATTGGTCTTTGATAAGTCGATGCGCGGCCGGAAAATACTGGCGCAGGACCTAGCGGGGGATACGGCCAAGGATATCACCCGACAAGTGCGTATTACCGACAAGCAGATCGTCATTCCAGGAGAATTGATCGATCGCGTCGGTCTGTCTGCCGCCACGCCGGGCGACAAATCCGAACCTGGATTGGTCTTAGTCGTTCGCTAGTAGGCGAGAAATCAATGTGCGCATGGGGCTGACGGTAGGACTAAGGGCATGGTGCGGTAGACCAAGGCGGTAATCACGCGGATCGACAGTCGTCCTAACCTTTCAGTGATTTTCGTTCCCACGCTCATCCTCGTAGTTGTGTCAGAATATGGTCACTGATCGACTCTTGAACAGCCAGAATCCGTCAATCGCGCCTTGATCGGGTGGATCACGGGGACTGGGTAAGTCTTGTAGGAAAACCTAATCCAATGTCAAAGCACAAAGTCACTCTCCGATTGACCGAAGATCTGATCAAAACAACGTATGACGCCGTGGAGTCCGGCCTTGCTGTGAGCGCGACTGCGTTTATCGAAGATCCAATCCGCGCTCGTGTGCGTGAGGTTCGGCATGCCCGAATGCGTCGGCTTGCTGCGGAGGCAGTCGCCGATCCTGATTTCATAGCCGATATGCGTGATGTGTCTGCTGCCTTCGAGCCTGCGCACCGCCTCGATTGATAAGACACGCCACATCGTGCTGCTGAATTATTCAGGGCGAAGCGAAACTCTCTCACAAAATTCGCGTTGTGGATACATGCTGACATCCGAACGCTCGCTGCCGATCCTTCGCCCTGACTTCTGGCGCAACTTCTCCGCCCGCCGGCGCGACTGGCTGGGCCTTTGCGCTTTGCTCATCGTTATCTTTGCCTTTCCCATTCGCACGAATATTGGGCGTGAGCTTACGGTCGCGCTGGCGCTGATCGTTTGGGTGGGAGGGCTTGCGTTGTTCTGGCGTATTAAAGCGGCGCGTGTTGCTGGGATCGCCTTGGTGATATTCGTTTTGGCGGTTGGGCTGGGGCCGGGGCGGCGGTCGGACGCGCGGGGGCTGCGCGGAGAATATGTGCGCAGTCTGCGTTCTTACATGGGGACGAAGTATGTTTGGGGCGGGGAGAACCGATTGGGGATCGACTGTTCTGGGCTGGTGCGGGCGGGGATGATCGATGCGTCGCTGCGGCGGGGCGTGACGACGGGGAATTTGGCGCTGGTTCGGCGAAGCGTGGGTCTCTGGTGGACCGATGCGAGCGCAGCGCGGCTGGGGGAGGGATATGGAGGGCGCACTGCGCTTGTCTGCGAAACGGAGAGCTTGCGGGAATTGGATTATTCTCGGCTGAGGCCAGGCGACATTGCTGTCACAAGCGGCGGCGCGCATACGATGGCGTACCTAGGAAGCCGTCAGTGGATCGAGGCCGATCCGAGCGCGCTGGTCGGGGATAAAGTCATTCAGATCAGCCCCGATGGGGGACGGAGCGCCTGGCTGGATGTCCCCATGCGCATTCTGCGCTGGACAGATTTGGAGTAAGAGGAAAAATCAGTCGTGGTGAATGTATTTGTTGCGGCGCATGCGGTATAGTCACTTTGGCATGGAATTTGCCCGCATCGATATCAGGGATGGTTTGCCCAAAGTCCGCCGCTGAGCCTCGCGCGCGATCTATCGATGGCCGCCTGCGCCGCGATAAGACCACATTCACGACTTCCGGGAGAACTTATTGAGCAAGACTTACTATCAGAGCCTCGACTTATGGAGAGGCCTGGCCTGTCTGTGGGTCGTGATGATGCACGCCTGCGCGCCAGCGCTCGCAACGCAATTTCCGAACCTCAAGCACAACCCGCTTTACGCCGTGAGCCTGTACGGGTTTCTGGGCGTGCAGATGTTCTTTGTGATTTCGGGATATTGTATCGTACAGGCGGCGGCCAGTGCGATGCGCAAAGATTCGCCGTTCAAGACGTTTGTGCGCGCGCGTGTCCGTCGTATCTATCCACCGTATATCGTGGCTGCGATCCTATCGATCCTGCTTTCCGCCGCCGCTGGTTACCTGGTGGCGAAGGGCGTGTTCAAAGGCAGCTCGCTGGCCTCCGCCGATGTGCTGCATCAGGGGCCGCTTTACTTCTTCGCGCAGGCGACGCTCACCCAGTTCGTATTTCACAAAGACCCAGTCTTGGTTCCCTTTTGGACACTCTGCTATGAGGCGGCGTTTTACTTGATCGTAGGGCTCTTTCTGCTTATCCCAAAGGCGCGCATCACCGAGCGCCTTATGCTCAATGGGCTGCATACGCTGACCTTTGCGTCTCTTGTCTATCTGATCGCGGTCCCGTTCCACCATTTTTATCCGCTGGACCTTTGGCCGGTGTTTGGGCTGGGCGGAATGGTCTACGATATCCTCAAGCATCCCGAAAGCAAGCTGCCCAAGGCGTTTTTTGGCGTCGCCGCCGCGTTGTTTCTGGTCTTCGGATTCCTGCACGAGCATATTGGGCAAGAAGGCGATACGCTGATGAGCAGCCGTCTGATGTTTTTTGTCGGCTTAGCCTCCGCGTCCGTGCTGCTCCTGCTGAACCGTTTCGACGACAAGATCGCCCAGACAAAGGCGCTCCAGCCGTTCTTTGCGCTGGGCCGAATCTCATACAGCCTGTATCTGACAAACTTCCTCGCCCTGGGTTTTCTCGCGCAGATCCAAAAACGCCTGCACATTTCCCAGGCCCTCTTCACACCCTTCTTCATTCTCAGCGTGCTCCTCGCGATTGCCTTTGGGTATGTCTTCTATCGCTTCTTCGAAAAGCCTTACCTGAACCACCGCAAGCCGCTGTCGGTGGAAGAAGGCCGCGCCCCGGCGCCCGAAGTCGCCGCAGTCTCTTCCTGACGCTTCTCTTGGTGTTTTGTAGGCCTCCTCACCGGGTATCAAATCTGGTGAGGCGCAGCAAACACGAGGGAGGATCATACTAATGAAACGTCACGATCAATGGAATGTCACTGTGGACATGGAAGAGCAGCCGGACTACAATTTCTATACCGTCGATTTTCAAGGTCACAAGTCCGGGGAAGACGTGGCGCGCGTCACGGCGCGCATCTACACGAATTTCGACATCAAAGTCAACAACGTTCAAGTGGAGCGTCTGGATGAGGATGCGCTGAAAGATACGCCGGATTCCCGGCTGATCGAGATTGCCGAGATCGAAATCAACTCGGTTCCAGGTCTGGGGCGCTATGTGGAGATTCCCGGCTCGCATCCAGTGTTTACCTACGAGAAATAGCTTCGTCCGAAAATAAATACGCCGCCTAATCAAATAAGCTTGACTCTTTTAGTTAGCCGCCGTATAATAAGTCTACTTATGGGAAAAGAAACGCCGACGCTCAAAGCTCCGTTGAAGGAGGAGCTGCTCCGAAAGATCGTGCAGCGCTATCCGGATCTGGATTCCAGCGCGATGGAGGCCGTCAACGCCATCAAGCACACGCAAAAAGCGCTGAGTTTCGCGCTCAATGCGCCGCTGGAGGAGTATGGCCTTTCGGAAGGCAAGTTCTTCGTGTTGTGCTATCTGTTCACTGAGGAGCTGCTGGAGCATGAGGCCCCCGGGCCGTCGGATATCGCGGATAACTTAGGCGTGACGCGCGCCACGGTCACGGGGCTGCTGGATGGCCTGGAGCGGGACGGATATCTGGAACGGCGTCATTGCTGCGAGGACCGGCGCACGCTGGCGATCAGCATGACGGGCAAAGCGCACAGCTTTTTGGAAGACTACATGCCCGGTACTTTGCGGACGATCAAGGATATGTTGGCGCCGCTGGACGAAGCGGAGCGTCAGGAGCTGGTTCGGCTGCTGTCCAAGATCAAAGGGGTTCAGCCGCCTTTCCAATGTGAATACTGAAGAAGGCCGCCGGTCATAAACCATCGGCGGCAAAATTGTCGATTATGTAATTAGCCGCCTTATAATATTGCGAGTGTCGCGAAGAGCGCCATTTGCAGATAACTTTGCGTCGAAATGTAGTTAGGTGTCTGATCATCAGCCGCCTGAGTTTCTGAGGGAAATCGACATGATACAAGAAATGGGACGTGAGTGCGGCGTCTCGGAAGCCGGTCTGTGGGAGCGGGCGGAGCGCTATCAAGGCGCGAAGGTCGTTCTGCTGTCGGCGGAAGAGGGGATCGAATTGAAAGAAGCAACAGCGGAGTTCGCGGCGGCGCGCGCCGAACTGCGTTTCGCGCTGGAGGAGATCTGGCCGGATCGGGAAGGGCGAGGCGGCAACTATGGAGAATAGCCCTGCAATGGAAGGCGGCGTCCGGGGAAAACTCGGTCGCAAACACGGCGCCGCCGAAGCGGCCGCGATTAACTTTCGATACCGCTGGCTGATCCTCGGCGGCTTGATCCTGGCGGCGGCCATGGAGGTGCTCGACACCACCATCATCAATGTGGCGCAGGCTCAGATGGCCGGCAACCTCGGCGCCACCACGCAGGATATTGCCTGGGTGTCCACCGGATACATCCTGGCGAATGTCGTCGTTCTTCCAATGACGGCCTTTCTAACGGCGCGCTTTGGACGAAAAAATTACCTGACCGCCTCGATCATGATCTTCACGATTGCGTCCTTCTTCTGCGGCGCAAGCCACAGTTTGGGCGAGATCGTCATCTGGCGTATTCTGCAGGGCGCGGCCGGCGCGGCGTTGATTTCCACGGCGCAGGCGAGTCAGGTTCAGTTTTTTCCGCCGGAAGAGCAGCCGATCGTCCAGCCGCTGTTCCTGATGGGCTTGGTCGTGGCGCCGACGATCGGACCGTCGCTGGGCGGCTGGCTGACGGATGTCGCGTCCTGGCACTGGTGCTTCTTTATCAACATTCCGTTGGGCGCGCTGGCCGGCTTTATTGTCTTCGCGTTTCTCCACGATACGGAGGCGCCGCGCAGCGATGAACCCGTCGATTGGGCGGGCGTCGGCCTGCTCACCGTGGGCCTCGGGACGCTGCAGTATGTCCTGGAGGAAGGTGAGCGCAACGACTGGTTCGCCGATCCGTCAATTTTCCGTCTTACCGTGATTTCCGTGCTCAGCCTGATCGCGCTGGTCGTCTGGCAGCTTTCGCCACGCAATACGCATCCGGTCATGAACCTGCGCGTCTTAAAGAACGGATCGCTAACGGCGGGGATCATTCTGTTCATCTCCGTCGGCTTCGGCCTTTACGGTGTTTCGTACATGTATCCTCTGCTCGCGCAGACGGTACAGGGATTGACGGCGTATCAGACAGGAATGGCAATGCTTCCGGGCGGAATCGCGACTGCCTTCAGCATTGTCTTCTGCGCCGTCATCAGCAGCGACCCCAAGTCAAAGATCGACGCGCGGGTGCTCACGCTGCTCGGCATCGGCTTCTCGGTGACGGCAATGTGGCTGTTCATGCACTTGAACTCCCAGTCCAGTGTCGGCGATACCTTCTGGCCGCTGCTGATCCGAGGCGTCTCCATCGGTTTCTTGTTCGTCCCGGTCAACACGCTGGCAATCGGCAACTTGAAGCCGGCGGAAGTGAACCAGGGTGTGGGCCTGCTGGGCCTCGCGCGCCAGCTCGGCGGCTCCATCGGCATCGCCATGCTGGCGACGTACTTGAGCTCGCAGATCCACGTCAATCGCGCTCATCTGGTGAACAATATCTCCTCGGACAACGGGGTGTTCAACGAGCGCCTGGCGGGTCTTCAGGGGATGCTTTCCAGCCACGGCTACGGAGTGGTCGAGGCGCATCAGGGCGCACTGCGCATCATCGACCAAACGCTGATGCGCGAGGCCGTAATGCTCTCCTACAACCACACGTTCTTGTTCATCATGTTCGTGAGCATTGCGACGATCCCGACGCTGTTCCTGCTGCGTAAACCCAAAGCCGGCGCCGCGCCGACGGCGATGCATTAGGGACCTATTCCCCCGCGCTTTAGCGCGTTTCCCCCTTTCCCAACAAGCGGCCTCGCCGGGGAAAAAGGGAGCAAATAATTAGCTTCCAGGCGAGTTTTTTCGTGGGCGACGAAGATTTCTTCTCTGATCTAAACTCTTCTCACAACACGGAATACTCGCCTGGATTGCCGTTACGAACACCCTTTTTCCCGCCCGAAGGGCCTTGCTGGGAAAAGGGGAGGCCGAAGTTTACTTCGGCGGGGGAATAGGTCCCCACGCAGGAAATCCCCTCTCCGCAGACTAATGGACTCCCATGAAACTCCGCTCCCCGCGAATCACCTCTATCCTCCTCACGCTGGTTCTCTGCTCCTTCACACTCCACGCCCAGGCGCAGTCGCTTTCCAGGCCTGCGCGGCCCAAAATCGGCGTGGCGATGTCCGGCGGGGCGGCGCTGGGGCTGGCGCATGTGGGGGTGCTAATGTGGTTCGACGAGCACCATATTCCCATTGACGACATCGCGGGAACGAGTATGGGGGCTCTGGTCGGCGGGGCGTATGCTTCGGGAATGTCGCCAGAGGAGATCCGCAAGCTGCTCTCGGAGGTGAACTGGACCGAGACGCTCAGCGCGTCGCCGCCGTACCAGTCGCTGACGTTTCGGCGGCGCGAGGATGCGCATGATTTTCCCAACGGTTTGCAGTTTGGCTGGCGCGGCGGGATCGCGCTGCCGAGCGGCGTGAACCCGGGGCAGCCCATTGGCCTCATCTTCAGTCGTATTTGTCTGCCGTATCCCTCGCTGGAAAGTTTTAACGAGCTGCCCACGCCGTTTATGTGCGTTGCAACGGATCTGGAGAAAGGAGAATCGCTTTCTCTGACCAGCGGGTCACTGGAAACGGCCCTGCGCGCGACCATGGCGATCCCCGGTTACTTTACGCCGGTCTCACGCAGCGACAAGCTGCTCGCCGACGGCGGCTTCCTGAACAATCTGCCGACCAAGCAGGTCAAGGCCATGGGGGCGGACATTGTCGTGGCGATCGACTTGCAACAGCCGCTGCTGGATAAGTCCGCGCTGACATCGCTGATCGATGTCCTAGGCCAGGTGGCCGCGATCACGATCGTGAATAACCAGCGACAGAGCCTCCAGCAGGCCGATGTGATCGTCTCGCCGGACCTGGGCGATCTTGGCCTGTTTGATTTTGTCAAAGTCGACGCCTTTATCAAGCAGGGTTATGACGCCGCCCAGAGCAAGGCGGCTATTCTCCAGCGGCTTTCAGTGAGCGATGAAGAATGGCGCGAATATCTCGCCGCGCGCGCCAGTCGGCGCCGGACTGCCTTGATCACTCCCGCCTTTATCGACATCGCCGGCGTTTCCGGGGCCGAAGCGGAGCGCCTCCACGACCGGCTCCAGAAGTACGCCGGTAAGCCGCTCGACCCACCGGACTTCGAAACGGCGCTGACGGACGCGACCGGCAGCGGGATGTACGACAGTCTGAGTTACGAGCGGGCCTCGCGAGACGGTGCGGAGGGCCTGCTTGTCCGCGCGGTGAAGAAGGGCAACGGCCCGCCCTTCGTCAACCTGGGCGTCGAAATCAACGGCGCTGAGCGCGACAACATTCAGACTACCTTCGCCGCGCGTCTCACGACCATGGCGTCGGGCGGCGATGAAATCCGTACGGACCTGCGCTTGGGGAGCGATACGTCTCTCGCCTCCGAGTACTACCACACGTTCGCCAACGGCCGCTTCTTCTTCGCCCCCCGCGTCTTCGTGCAGGACCTCAATCAGAACCTTTACGCCGGAGGGTCGGAGCTGACCTTGGCAAAGCGCCGCAGCGCGGGCTTCGGTCTGGACCTGGGATACAAGCCCAACCGCAACTCTGAGCTTCGGTTCGGCCTTGCCGCGAGCCGCTTCGACGAAGACATCCACGGCGGCGGCCCCGCCGACGAACGGCGTTTCCACGGCTATGTCGTCGAGCCATCCCTGCGCTATACCTACGACAGAATGAACGCCGCCCTGTCCCCCACCAGCGGCGTGCGCGTGGACGCCGCCATCCACAGCTATCTCAAAGCCCCAGGGGCGCCGAAGCCCTTCCAAATGGCGGAGATCCGTGTCGAGCGCTTCATTCCCTGGGGCGGCCATGGCAGCCTGTTCACTGTTGGCGAGGGCGGCTCATCCTTTGGCGCCCGCGTCCCGGTCCCGCAAAAATACCTGCTCGGCGGCCCGCTGCGCCTGGGCGCCTACGGCCAGAACGAGTTCCAGGGCAACGCCTACTTCCAGCTCACCGGCGGCTACCTCTACCGCCTGATCGACCTCCCCGCGCCCCTCAGCACCCGCGTCCAATTCGGCGGCTGGTACGAATACGGCGAAATCGCCGACACCGGATCAAGCAGCATCCGCCGCCAGGATATCTCCATCGGCAGCCTCCTCGAAACCCCGCTCGGGCCAATCGTCGTGGGATACAGCATTGGCGAACAGGGCCGGCGCAATCTTTACTTCGCAGTCGGAACTCTGTTTTAGACCGATATTGGATAAATAGTTAATAGTTAATGACACTCTCTGAAATTTTGCTCGTGAAATGGATAAAGTTTAAGTCACAGTTGCTATGAATTAACGATATTAAGTAATGGAACAAAAATGTTATAGGTTGTTTGCTTCGAGCTGCTTATTAACGATCAAGATTTCTCTGTAAAAAACTTTTCAGATCAAATTGAGCAGCCTGCGGAGTATTTACTCAGCGACATAGTAAATATTAACACAAAAAAAGTATTGACAAACACTCCATCATATGCTAAAGTTTCGCGTGCCCGTTTGAAATGTGATAGACTGAAAAATTTATAATGCAGTTTTGAAGTTTTTGCTGATAGAATAATGCCGGCCGCGCAGTGTTATCCGAGTAACATGCTTCTTTGGAGCGGGATTGGGAGGAAGCAAGTCAGACAGAGAGTAGCCTTAGGTTGCGCGCTTCACGCATTTCTCGCTCATTTAGGTGAAGAAGTGTTCATCCATACAAGATGGCGGAGCGAATTTGCCCCCT
>JAOQAA010000105.1 GCA_025963815.1 Capsulimonas sp. | reverse complement strand
GGCGGCGGTGATCAGGTCATAAGTGCGATTGGGGTCGAAGCCTTCGGAGCAGGCGGCTTCCTCGGCGCGGCGGCGCAGAGGGCGCAGACCCTCGGTGGGAGTGAGCGGGATGCCGTCCGCGCCTGGGGGATCGCTTGGGAGATCGGCGTCGTCGAAACACAGACATAGCTTTCCGGCCGTGACGCTTGCGAGCACGTCACGCATGAACTCGCGCTGGCGCTGCTCAGCGGAAAGGCGCTCTTCTTCGGCGAGCCGTTCATGGGTGATGTTGCGCAGATAGACCGCGAGCCCATCGGGCGTGCCGTAGGCGTGGGCGCGGAACCAGTTTTGAGACCCGGCGTAAAACGCCTCAAAGGTGGCGGGGCCGCCGCCGTCCATGACCCGGTGGTATTGGTGATAGAACTCGGTTCCGATCAGGTCTGGATAAACGTCCCACACTCGGCGTCCGAGCAGTTCCTCACGTGTCTGGCCCGTCAGCTGTTCGCCGCGCTGGTTGACGTAAATGTAGTGGAACTCGTGGTCCAGCGCGAAGAAGGCGTCGGTGACGTTCTCCAGAATGGTGGTGACCCGGCGGCTGGCGTCCGCCGCCGCGTGCTGTGCGCGGCGGCGGTCGGTGATGTCCTCGAAGATGGTGTAAGCGCCCAGTATCGCGCCGGTGGCCGGGTCGATCTCCGGAATGGCGTCCACACTTAGCCAGCGCATTTCTCCCAGGTCCGTTCGAAAGAATCCGAGGATCGCGCCCAGCACAGGCTGGCCGGTACGAAGCGCCTTGACCGGGGGGCGGTCTTCAAATGTGTACTCGGAGCCGTCGTCGCGCAAGGGATGGAGCGTTTCGTTGAGCGCCGCCGGGCGATTGCGCATCTGTTCCAGAGTGAGCCCCAGGATCCGCTCAGCGGCGGCGTTCGCCGACGTGATATTCCCTTCCGTATCTTGCCAAACAACCCCCTGCGCCATCGTTTCAAACAGCGTCTGGTACCGGCGCTCGTTCTGAGCGAGCGACGGCGGGGCGGCCTCTCTGGGATGGTTTTCATCGTCGGGCATGGGGCTGTCTTCGACCCTTTATTATCTCTGCATTCGTCCGCCGGAAAAATGGGGATCCCCCGGCCCGGCTGGACCGGGAGATCCATACTGTTTATACCAGCATTTTGCGTAATTGACCCGTATTGATATTTGGGAGGCTTGGCGCCCGGATTGAGGGGAGCAGGGGGGCGAATCCCAAAGGTTTTTCTACCCGCTCCAACGAATGCATCCTTGCGCGGATGATGGCGCCTCGGGAGATGACGGTCGATTTGGCGCGCCGAACTTATGTGACGCGAAGCATTTGGCCGGGGGCGACAGCGGTGGGAACGGGTTCGATGGACGAGTTCTCGGGCGTCTTTATCTATGAAGAGACCGGACTCGTGTATCTGCGGCGCAAGCAGGGAAATCCGGATCGGACCGGGATTTTTTTGGGATCGCCGTCCCGCCGCTGGGCGCTAGGACGATCCCGAGAGTTTGCAACGGCGGAGTACGCCGAAGAAGCGGCGCGCCTGCTCGGCGTCCCTTTGATCTGGGACCCCAGAACTCTGGCCTCCGGAACCACGCGCGTCCAGGTAAACATCCGACCCAAGCGCACTCGGAAATGAATGCGGCGCGGCTGAGAGGCCCCTTCAACATCCTGCGCCTTCACTTGGCCCGATCAAGAATTTGTGCAGCGCATCGCTGCACAAATTCCTTGGAGGATCAGCATCAAGTCTTACTCGAAGTAGGCGCGCGCGGCCTCGTTCGCCTGGGCGCGGTATTCTGCTCCTTGGCTGGCGTCGGCTTCGGACAGGGCGGCTTTCAGGCCGTCCGTGTCCAGGTCCTTGCAATAGGCCGGCGTACCAGGCTGCTGGCGCCAGGAGTCGGCGAGCGCGCCGGCGTCGATCCCGTCAAAGCCGAGCGCGTCGAGCAGGTTCAGCGTCGTCTCCTTGGCGCGTGGGTCGTCCCCCGCGACGGAAAGGCAGATGCGGCCCGGGGCGCCGGCCGGGAGGCCGCCCGTGGCCAGGCTGGCGGCGAAGATGTTATTGAACGCCTTGACCACGGGACGCCCGAGTACGCGCGCCACCCACTCGCTTTCGGTCAGACCAGCTTCGATCTCGGCGATCTGGCCGTCTCGCGATGGATAATAGTTCCCCGTGTCGATGACGACCGCGGACGAGGCGGCAAGGATGTCGCCAGGAAGCTGCGGCGCCGCCTTCTCTTGGACGGCGATGATGACCACATCCTTAGCGCGAGCGGCCTCCTCCGCCGTCGCCGCGATCGCGCCGGTTTCGGCGGAAAGCTCAGCCAGCGACGCCGGGCCGCGCGAATTGGCGATCGACACCTGATGCCCCAGCGCCGTAAGTCGCCGCGCGAGCGTCCCGCCGATGTGACCGGAACCGATAATCCCAATGTCCAGTTTCTGTGTATTACTCATGATAACCATCCTTTTCTCTCTCTCTTTCGGGAACAATCCCGCCGCCGAGTCTGTTCCCGGAAGATCGATCATAACACGTCGCCGAATCACCAGTCGTTGAGCATGAAGTCGCTTCGAGGGTGGGGGCTTTGTTCGAGGACGATGGCGGCGCCGCAGGGGTATCATTGATGTTGAGATCGGGCGCGTAACGATTGTGCAAAGGGAGTTGTGGTGAATGAGCGATGAGCAAGAGTTATCGGCGTCCACGCCGCTTGTAGATGATATCCGCGCGCTGATCGACGGCGCGCGGCAACGGGCGGCGGCAGTTGTGAACGCTGAGCTTACGCTGCTTTATTGGCGTATCGGCCAGCGCATCAACGAGGAGACTTTGCATGGGCGGCGGGCCGATTATGGTCGGCAGACTGTCGCTAACCTTTCGGCGCAGCTGACGCTGGAATATGGCGGAGGGTGGGGCGAAAAACATCTGCGCCATTGTCTACGACTTGCG
>JAOQAA010000096.1 GCA_025963815.1 Capsulimonas sp. | reverse complement strand
CCCTCAATGGGAGAACTAAATCCCATGTGCTTCTATGCATATGCATTCCTTATGAAGTTGTCAGTGGGCTAAGCATTTAAATCTAGAGCTGTCGCAATGATATAATCAAGCACAACGCAAGGTCCTGGCAAGATATCATCATCGGCTACTGCTGTGGTAATATCTGTGTTGCATGGAATTTCTACTTCTTTTATCCACCAAATGATAGTGTATCATCGTTTCTGTAAATTGGTCTTGGCCTAAAACAGTAAGCCACGGAGTATCCTTGGAGTTACCACACACCGAGGATACCAAAAGGATTCTACTCTGTCGGAGCAGTTTTTAGATCAACTCTGCGGCCAAGGACTGGACGCTTTGCCCGACTTGATCCGCATCGTCCTCAACAACGCCATGCAGCTCGAACGGCAGAAGTTTCTGGGAGCCGCACCCCATGAGAGAACCGAACGGCGCACGGGCTACGCCAATGGCTACAAAGACAAGACTCTCGATCTGCGTGTCGGTCGCACCGTCGTGCAAGTCCCGCAAACGCGCGACGCCCAGTTTTATCCGCAAAGCCTGGAGAAAGGCACACGCTCCGAGCGAGCCTTGAAGCTGGCCCTGGCCGAGATGTACATCCAGGGCGTCAGCACACGCAAGGTCGCAGCGATCACTGAGCAGCTTTGCGGCTTCGATGTCACCAGCACCGAAGTCTCTCGTGCGACGGCGGAACTTGATGCGATCCTTCAAGAATGGCGCGAGCGCCCGCTGGGAGAATGCCCCTATCTGTATCTGGACGCCCGCTACGAGAGTGTGCGGAAGACTGCATCGGTTTCACCTCATTCTAAATGAATAACACAGCAAAAGCCCTCAGCGAAAATATTTCACTGAGGGCACCAAAGGCCGCCGATCTGCATAGATCGGCGGCCTAGTGTTTCTTATATGGGAGCGGCTCTCCATCCTGGTGCTAACAATTTTCCAGGCATCGCCTTCTCTTGCGTCTTGCAGCGAGCCCCAAATCAGCGGCGAGTTACGGCAAAACCCGTAGGGTAATTTCTGTCAGCCTCTCTTAGACAGCGCCTCGAAGCCGGAAAACACGTCAAAAAGTTCTTCGTCGATGCTGCCCTGACGCAAGCGGTGAAAGGCGCCTTGAAGATCATTCAGGGTTTCTTCGATGTTCTTACCGGCGCGCTCCATCGCCGCAAGACGGCTTGCGTTTTCGCTGGCGAGGGATTCGGCGCATGCGCGGAAGAGGGAGATGAAGAGATATTCCCGGATGAGCGCGCGCAGCGTGTCTTCGCTGCTTCCCAGGACTTCGGGCAAGTTTTTTGTTGGCCAGGGGATGTCGGCTATTGCCACTGCGCGTCGACGGGTTCGTAGAGGGCGCCGGGCTACGGGCGATTATGGAAGACGTGCACGCTGGGATTGTCACCGCTAGCGCGTCGCGCTTCGCTTTCGATCTGGATCTGCCCGACAAGGGCAGTGATGGCTTGGACGGAGTTTGGCGAGGCAAATTGCCCGACGACTGGCAACCCTGCGTCCGCGAGACGCTTCTGAACGCGCTCGCTGATGGCCCAGACTTGCGGCTTGCCCGGCAGTGATCCCGGCGTCTTAACGGTAAAAATGATCGGGGGTTATTCTGCTTTGCAGATGACCGATGACAAAGGAAATTTCAGATATGGTAGGTTTATTGCTGGGGCACGCGAAACACCTTAATTTACGGTTGGATGTGGAATCGACGCAGAAGTCGGCCATGGACAACGAGCATGACGATATCGTGGAAATTTTCAGGAGAGCAAAATGATTTCAGAAGAACAATTCATCGAAGTCGCTGACGTAGGCCTAGGCGAACTGGACGTCTTCTAATTCGATTAATGCACTGATCGCTCCTTTGATATCTGTATTAGTATAATCATGTTTGTATTATAGACAAATTGCCGCATCCATGCTATACTGATGTCGATAATTACACCGAGAAATGAGATTTCTTTATGACCCGCTCTGCTCGATTCCACCGTCTCTTCGCTGGGGATGGACGCTGCTTCGATGTGGCGATCGACCATGGTTTTTTCAATGAACGGTCTTTTTTGGGCGGCATTGAGGACATGCGGTCGGCGGTGACGACGATTGTGGACGCCGCGCCGGACGCTATTCAATTGACGGTGGGTCTTGCGCCATTATTGCAAGACATTCCGGGCAAGCAGAAGCCGTCGCTGGTCTTGCGGACAGACATTGCGAATGTCTATGGACGCGAGTTGCCGCGCGTGCTGTTTAGCCGCATGATCGCCAGTCCCGTGAACCAGGCACTGACGCTGGATGCTGCGTGCGTGGTGGTGAACCTACTTATGCTGCCGGATCAGCCGGACTTGCATGCGCAGTGTGTCGATAACATCTGCCGCATCAAGCCAGACTGTGTTCGCTACGGCATGCCGCTAATGGTGGAGCCGCTCGTGATGCAGGCGAACGCGGCCGGCGGCTATCTGGTGGATGGAGATATTGATAAGATCATGCCGCTCGTCCGGCAAGCCGCTGAACTGGGAGCCGACATCATTAAGGCCGATCCATGCGATGACGCGCGGGAGTATCACCGCGTGGTGGAAGTGGCGTCGGGCGTCCCGGTGCTCGTACGCGGAGGCGGCAAGGCGAGTGAGATCGAGATATTCGCCCGCACCCAAGAACTGATCCGGCAGGGCGCTTCGGGGATCGTCTACGGACGCAATGTGATCCAGCACGAGCGGCCGGCGCAGATTACTCGCGCCTTGATGGCGATTATTCATGACGGCGCCACAGCGGAGCAGGCTCAGGCGATCCTCAGCTACGAAACGCACGCGTAACGGACGTAAAGGAACGGATGCAATGGCGCAGCAAGAAATACGGTTTGGCGTGATTGGGTGCGGCCTGATGGGCCGTGAGTTCGCAAGCGCGGCGGCGCGCTGGAGCCACCTGTTCGACATGGACGTGCGGCCGAGGATCGTCGGGATCTGCGATGCCGACCCGAAAACCTTCGCCTGGTTCCAAGACAGTTCGTCCGATATTAAAATCGCCACTGGGGATTATCAGGACCTGCTGAACAGTTCCGAGATTGACGCCATTTATTGCGCTGTGCCGCACAATCTGCACGAACGCATTTACATCGATATCATCAAGGCGGGGAAGCATCTGCTGGGTGAGAAGCCATTTGGGATCGATTTGGAAGCGAACGCGCGGATTATGGACACGGTGTGGGCGCATCCCAAAGTTCTCGTACGATGCTCTTCGGAATTCCCATTTTACCCCGGCGCGCAGCGGGTGATCCAGGCCATTCAGGAGCAGCGCTTCGGACGGATTCTGGAAGTGCGCGCCGGCTTCCTGCACAGCAGCGACCTCGACCCACGCAAGCCGATCAACTGGAAGCGTCGGATCGCCACCAACGGCGCCTATGGCTGTATGGGAGATCTGGGCCTACACGTTCTGCACGCGCCGTTGCGCGCAGGGTGGACGCCGCGCAACGTGCGCGCAATGCTCTCCAATGTGGTGACGCACCGGCCCGGCCCGGACGGCGCCCCCGCCCTCTGCGAAACCTGGGACAATGCGCTGCTGTCGTGCGAAGTGACTGCGGGCGGCCAGGCGTTCCCCATGCTGCTGGAAACCAAGCGCATCGCGCCCGGCGAAACCAACACCTGGTACCTCCAGGTATACGGGACGGAGTTTTCGGCGGAATTCAGCACGAAATATCCCAAAACTCTGCGCACGCTGCCTTACATCCCGGGCGATGAACAAGCGTGGCGTACCGTCGATCTGGGGCCGGCTTCGTGTTATCCCACGATTACCGGCGGCATCTTTGAGTTCGGATTCTCCGATTCGATCCTCCAGATGTGGGCGGCCTTCTGCGATGAGATCGCGCATCGCGACGCCATGCGGCAGCCGTTCCGCTGCGCCACTCCCGAGGAGACGGCGCAGAGCCATCGAGTGTTCACGGCCGCGCTGGCGTCACAGGAGCAAGCGCAGGTGATCGCCCTTGACTAGCATCTCTCCCCACGAAAGCGACCGCTGGGAGGATGTCGTTGTGGCGGGACACATCTGCCTCGACATCATCCCGCAGATCCGCGCCGACGACTTTCAGTTCGTTCCCGGCGGCCTGCTGGAAACGGGACCGGCGATCCTGGCGACTGGTGGCGCGGTGGCGAATACGGGCCTCGCGCTGCATAAGCTGGGGGCGCCAGTCCGGCTGGTCGGCAAGATCGGCGACGACGTTTTGGGCGACGTCCTGCGCAAGTTGGTGTCCGGCGGCGCGCCGGATCTTGCCGCGAATATGGTGGTTGCTCATGGTGAGCACACGTCGTACAGCGTGATCCTCAGTCCCGGCGGTCGGGATCGGATGTTTCTGCACTGCCCCGGCTGCAATGCGACATTTCAAGCCGCCGATGTTTCGGACGACGTCTTGGCGTCTTCGCGCTTGCTCCACTTCGGCTACCCGCCTTTGCTGCCTCGGATGTACGCGGATCAAGGCGCGGAGTTAAGCGCGCTGATGCGCCGCGCGAAGTCCCTGGGCGTCACGACGTCCTTGGATCTCAGCATGCCCGACCCAAACGGACCGTCCAGCGCGGCTGATTGGCCGGCGATCCTGGAGGCGGCTTTGCCGCATGTGGATCTCTTCCTGCCGAGTGCGGAAGAGATCTTCTGGATGCTGGACCGCGCGGCTTACGAGCGCATCTCATCCCTTGGCGGCGAGTTTACCGCTCACGTCGGCGCATCGGATCTTCGTCGCATCTCCCGACTTCTGCTCGACATGGGCTCCGCCGTCGCCGGCGTCAAGCTTGGAGAGAGAGGATTGTATCTGCGCACGGCGTCGCCCGATCGCTTTGGCGCTGCTGGCCGCGCCTTCGTGAATCCCGCGGCGTCCTGGTTTGACCGAGAACTCTGGTCTCCCTGCTTCGATGTCCAGGTTGTTGGAGCGACCGGCGCCGGCGACGCGACCATCGCCGGCTTTCTGATGGCCCTGCTGCGTGGGAACGATCCCGCGGAATGTCTCGTCGCAGCCTGCGCCGTCGGCGCTTGCAGCGTCGAAGCCGTGGACGCCTTCAGCGGCATCCGCTCCTGGTCCGAGACCTCGGCGCGTCTCTCGCGTGGGTGGAAGAGAAGCTCCACCCACCCTGGGGACGGCTGGAGGCTGGATGAAACGCGAGGGGTGTTTGAGCCGCAGACAGGATAAAATCCCGCCAAGGGGGTAAAGAAGGCCATGATTTCAGCAGAACAACTCATCGCGACCCAATTGCGCGCCCACGAATACCTCCAGAACACCGGCATTATCCTGACGCCCGAAGAAATCGCGCGCATCGAAGTGGCGGACTTTGGCCTTGGCGATCTGGGCGTCCACGGCCTTCAACTCATCACCTACATCAATACCTCGCGCGTTTGCGCGAAGGAATTAGTGCTGTTCCCGCGCCAGACTTGCCCGGAGCATCGACATCCAGAAATCGAGGGAGAGCCGGGCAAGGAAGAGACGTTTCGATGCCGGTCGGGCGTGGTGTATTTGTACGTGGAGGGCGCGGCGACGAGCGATCCGCAAGGGCGCCCGCCGGCGGGCGCGGCATCGGAGTATACGGTCGCGCATGAGATCGTGCTGGGGCCGGGCGAGCAATATACGATTATGCCGGACACGAAGCACTGGTTCCAAGCCGGCGACGAGGGCGCGGTCGTGTCCGAGTTCTCAACGCGCAGCCGCGACGAGTTCGATATCTTCACCGACGACTGCATCAAGCGGGTGACGGTAGTGGAGTAATTAGGGGAACAAGTTGGCGACGAGGATTATGGCGCCGCTATCGGCCCCTGCGACGACGGCGCATCATCGGGCGCGGCGCCCCAACTTTTGTTCGGCCGGTTTCCCATCACTAGCTGTAGTTTACCACCATTCGCGATGCTGCTATGTTGGAGCCAGGGCTTCGTCCATTCGACGCCGTTGAGCGTCGCCGATTGAATATACTTGTTGTCACGTGAGCAATGTTTCGCTTCAATGACGAACGTCTTCCCGCCGCCGAGATCGATCGTGCTGCGCGTGAAGATCGGGCTGCCGATATCATAGGCGGGCATGCCGGCGGTTACCGGGTAGAAGCCCAGGGACGAGAATACAGCGAAGGCGGACAGGCCGCCGCCGTCTTCGTCGCCAGGGACGCCCTGAAGGTCGTTCCGAAACCACATGTCCATCATCGAGCGAACGCATTTCTGTGTCTTCCAGGGCGCCCCTGCGTAATTGTAAAGATAGGGGATGTGCAGGCTTGGCTCATTTCCCATGGAAAATTGGCCGACGTTCCCGGTGGCGTCGGGCAGACGGGCGTACATTCCGTATCGAGCTTCGCCCAAGTCCTCCAGAAACAGTTGATCCAGATGCTCCATGAATTTTACGCGTCCGCCCATCAGCGCCACGATGTCGCCGATGTTATGCGTCACGGCCCACTGGTATGTCCACCCGTTGTTCTCGTCGTAATAATCGCGCGCGCCCATGCCGCCGGCGAGCTTATAATCGAACGGCTCGATAAACTGACCCGATTCGTCTTTAGGATGGAAGAAACCCGTTTGTGGATTGAACAAATGGCGGTAATTGTGGGAGCGGTTCAAGAAATATTCGTAGTCGTCTGTTTTTCCTAGAGCGTTCGCCATCTGCGCGAGGCACCAATCGTTGTAACTGACGGCGAGGGTTACCGCGACGGACTGCCGCTTTTCCCAGCGATGCACTTCGGGGACCGTTTCCTCCTCGCCGGGCCTGAGAGCGGGAAAGTAACCATGCTCCTGATAAAATGCGTCAAGGCGATTGACAGGACCGCGCACCCAAGGCGTCGATGTCGATTCCATCATCGTTTTCTTGGATAGCCGATAGGCCTCCGCGAGGTCGAATCCGCGCAGGCCCTTCGTATACGCATCCCAAATAACGATGATCCCGTTGAAGCCGTTCATGGCGTGCATGTCGCCATCGAATTCCGGGAACGTCGGCAGCCAGCCATCGGGCGATTCCTGCGCCATTCGGATGTACGACGCGACCTTCTGCGACTCGTGCTTGGGATTGATCAGCACTTCCAGTGGATGCGCCGCGCGATAAGTATCCCAACTCCAATCATCGGTGAAGAAATCCACGCCATTGTCGTTATGCACTTGGCCGTCAAATCCGCTGAAGTATCTGCCGTCTTCAGAAATATTCACCATGCGTTCGTAGGTGCGATACAGCGCCGTGTAGAAGATGGTTTTGTCGTTTTCGGACCCGCCCTGCACTTGGATCTTGCTCAGCGCCTCATTCCAGGTCTTGCGCCCCTGCGCCGCGACCTTGTCGAGATTGAAGTCCGGGATCTCGCTCTCCAGGTTCTTCTTCGCCTGATCGATGCTGATGTAGGAGACGCCATATCGAACGGCAATCCGGTCGACCGAGTGGTCGAAGGACAGCACGAGCGCAGCGTCGCGGCCCGTCGCCAATGCGCTCCCAAAGTTCGGAACGCCGTCGTCTAACACGCCCATTTTTTCTGGAGCCATGCTCGCGACCAGGTAGAGATAGACCTGTGCGCCGCCCACTCGCTGGAAGCCGCTGACGACATTTCCATTCGCCTTCAGTCCTCCGTCACGCGCGCTCACGATAAGATCGCGCGCACCGGGTTTGCGGAACGCGAACGTGTAAATCGCCGACTTTCGCGAGGGCGCAAAGGTCACATCAATATCCTGATCGTCTAAAGTGACGGAGTATCGATGCGGCTCGGTCTTCTCCAGATCGTAAGAATAGGAAATGACCGGGGCCAATTGAGTTTGCTCATCCGAGATCGGGCTAAGATGAAACGCCATCTCCCCACGATGCGCGGGTATCGTCAGGGGCAGCCCGGCCAGTCGTCCATGGGTATAGCTTGGTCGGTCTGGATGAACCCGCACCATTCCATTCGGAAGCGAAATGGTGGGGAATGTCGGGACCAGCAATTGGCTGATGCCGCCGACATACGGATTCACATAAGAAACAGGATCGCTGTCTTTGTGGAGGTCGGTCGTAAAAAAATGACGCAGAGCTTTGCGCGTGAGTGGATTGGATTTTTTCATTGGAAAACAATTGAGGGATTAATGTGCCGTTCTTAATCATCAAACACTACTGATTGACTATACCTCCTAATTATGATATAATCAAGTTGTGAGTATAATCAAGAGGTGAAATTGTGATGATCGCGAATAATTACAGCGTGACGAGCGCGCAGTCTCAAAGCGTGACTCGCTCTCTTGATCCCCTCGCGCTGTCAAATGGGGAGCGAGTAACGTCGAAATCCGTCTGGCTCAGCAAGCGCCGGCCGGAACTCCTGAACCTGTTTCGAACGCATCTCTACGGGCGCATGCCTACGCAGCCGGGAGCCGCAGTCACATTCGAGGTGCGTGAGGTCACTCCCGGAGTCATGGGGGGGGCGGCGACCAGAAAACACGTGCGAATCCACTACGCGGGACTGCGAGGAAAGGGGCGCATCGATCTGCTGCTGTTCGTCCCGACACACGCCAAAAAGCCTGCTCCCGTGTTTTTGCTCGCCTGTCATCGATCCCGACGCAACATCGATCCGAGCCGCGCCGTCAAGTCCTCCTTCTGGCCGGCGGAACGAATCGTCGAACGGGGGTATACGGCTGCGGTGTTTATGATCACTCAGGTCGCTCCCGATAGGAATGATGGCTTCAAAAGCGGAATCTATAAAATCGATGGGACTCAGCGCGGCCCGGACGCATGGGGCGCGATCGCCGCCTGGGCGTGGGGATGCAGCCGCGTCATGGACTATCTCCAGACCGACCCGGATCTCGATCGTCATCGAGTTGCGCTGGTTGGGCACTCGCGAGGCGGAAAAGTCGCCCTCTGGTGCGGCGCAGAAGACCAGCGGTTCGCCATGATCGTTTCTAACGAATCCGGTCTCGCGGGAGCTGCGGTCACACGCGGCAAACAGGGGGAGCAGATCCCGCACATCATTGAGCATTTTTCCTATTGGTTTTGCGACAATTACAAGCAATACGCCGATAAGCCAGACGCGCTACCCGTGGATCAGCATGAATTGATCGCGCTGATCGCCCCGCGCTTGGTTTATGTCGCCAGCGCCAGCGACGACACCTGGTCCGATCCACACGCGGAGTTTCTGGCTTGTGTCCAAGCATCCCCTGTCTACGAATTGTTCCAGTTGCGCGGATTAGCGTCGGACACGTTTCCGGCGATCAATGCGCCTATTCTCGATGGCCGGATCGGATACCATGTTCGCAGCGGCAATCATGAACTCACGAAATATGATTGGGACCAATTTATGACCTACGCGGACATTCACATGAAGTAGGCGAGCGCTGGTGTTTGTGACGCATGCAATGGAAGGAGCTTGTTCAAAAAATAACTGATTGACAGCGATCATAACCGATGATATAATGATATTATCGATATAATCAACATTCAAGCAAAGCATCGAACTGTGGACGAGCCCGGAATGCTTTGCGAGAGGTCATCTTAATTTTCGTGACTACGACTTTTTAAATCCGTGGGAAAGGTAGAACTTTGATGTATATGAATAATCAGAACGCGAAGAAAGCGTTCACTTTGATTGAGCTTCTAGTTGTTATCGCTATAATTGCTATACTGGCCGCGATACTCTTCCCCGTCTTCGCCAAGGCGCGCGAGAAAGCTCGGCAGACCGCCTGCGCTTCTAACCTGAAGCAGCTCGGTTTGGCTACCCTGCAATACAACCAGGACTACGACGAGAAATTCCCAGCCAGCAACTGGTATGGAAGCGGCTGGGAATCCCGTCTCTTTCCCTATGTGAAGTCCCCTGGCGTCTTTGTGTGCCCTGATGACGGGACGCCGCAGACGGGCACGCCGACCGGTACGGCTTATCCCATATCGTATGCGGAAAATGCAGTTATCGCCGGTTACGGCGGCGCCACATCCTCCAGCAGTCCTTACGGCAATTATACGGGTGGGTGTCCGCTGTCGGCAATGGCGGCGCCGGCGTCGTCAGTTATGCTTTACGAATGTAAAGGGCAGCAGATACTTATCGGTCTTCCGATGGAAGGCGTTGGGGACATCCTTCCACGCGGCGATACCGGAATCGGCGTCGGCCCGGCTGGTGCGACTGCCTGCGCGACATACGGAAAGCAGCCAGACTGGGAGGTTCCGCTGGCCGCGAACCGGCATGACGCCACGTCGTTCTTAAACCCGTATCTGATGGCCGACGGACATGTCAAGTCGCTGCGCGTCTCCCAGGTGGGCGATCCTTGCGGT
>JAOQAA010000054.1 GCA_025963815.1 Capsulimonas sp. | reverse complement strand
GTTCGCGTGATCGTATTTGAAGCGTCGGGCTGCTGGGCGAGTGAACTGAGCGCCGTCGCTACCGCTTTGCCCTCGCCAAGGGCGGGGCCGATACTCCCCAAAGCGATTGTGAGGCCGGCCGTGCAGATTGAGGCGATGGCAATAAGGGTCGAGCTGTCCATAAATATGTCCTTTGGCGCTAAGCGATTGTTGTTAAGCGGTGGCAGACTGAGCAGGTGCCGGTTTGCGAGATCTTGTGGCGGCGGCGATGTAAACTGCGGCTAAGACGCTGAAGATGTACGCCTGCACCATCCCGGTGAGCAGACCGAGCGCGGTCATGATGATTGGGAAAATAAACGGCGTGATGGTGAGCAGAATGCCGATGATCATCGCGCCGCTCATCATATTTCCGAAGAGGCGTACGGCGAGCGCGAGGGTACGGGAGATTTCGCTGATGATATTGAACGGAAGCATAATCACCGTCGGCTCGGCATACGATTTGAGGTAGCCGCCCAGTCCCTGGTTCTCAATTCCGAACAGCGGCACGGCCACGAACACGCACAGCGCCAGCGCGGCGGTGGTCGAAAGTGAGCTGGTCGGCGGCTCGAAGCCGGGGATGATCGTGCAGATATTGGCCGATGCGACGAACAAAAAGAGCGTCCCGAGAAACCCAAGATACTTCTTCGGATCGCCAAGGCCTACGTCTTCGATCTGCTGCACAATGCCGGTCACGATGATCTCTAGAAGATTTTGCCAGCGAGTGTGGGTCAGGTCCGTGGATAGCTTGCGCGTGATTAAGACGGAGCCGACAGTCAGCGCAAACATCAAAACCCAGGTGAACGCGATGGTGGCGTTGAGTTTGACAAACCCGTGCTGCCAGAAGATCATGTCGTCGGGACTAAGGCGCATGGGTGACCTCTCTGGCCAGTCGATTGGGATGGATTCGTGTCAGCCGCGATACGACAACACGCGCCGTGACAAATCCTAGGAGACACGCCACGAGACGCTCCCAACGCCCGCCGGAGACAGCGTAAAATCCGGCCAGCGTGACGCCCATCCGTACGATCAGGCTGCCGAGGAACCAGAGGGCCGGCTGCTCGGAGGCGACGCCTTTGCGGACTGTCCACCAAAGGCCGCCGAAGAAGATTGCTCCGAGAACTCCACCAACGATGAGCGCCGTTATTAAAAAGAGCATTTCATTCATCACGTCCATTTTGTTCCTCCCGCATCGCCATGTCTTCTTTGGCGACCCAGCAATATGCATTGTAACAGCCAATGGCGAGGCCCGCCGCCATCAGCGCCAGCGTCCAGGCATGGCTGCTCGGATGATGTTTGTCGATCCAGAGGCCAATTGCTGCGCCGAGAAGCGTGGGGACCACGACAGACCAGCCGATCAGGCCCATCATGCCTAGACCGAGCCAAACGGCGTTGGTCGAGTGACGCCGCGCCGTGAGCTTTCGCGTTGCCTTTGCGTCGACATGTTCGGAAAGCGTCAATGGGTTCTTCTGGAACCGTTTCGGGGGCTGGTCATTCATTCTGAAAACTCGCCAATCGTCGTAAAAAGCCCGTTTCCAATTTCGCCATCACGACACGTGCGCTTTGCTCCTGATCGTCTAAAGTCAGGAACTCTTTTTCCACCGCATCGCGCAATTTCTCAAGGTCCGCGCCGCCGATGGCGCGGCGCACCGAAACCAGAACGTCCGAACCAGTCTTGACCAGCACGCCTTCGTCCACGGCAAGGTAAACTTCGCCGTCTGCCGCCGTTTCGTAAGTCAGAATGCCAGGCGCGAGCGCCGCCACGCAATCAAGCCGGTGCGGCAATAGACCGAACGAACCGTCGGGTGTTTCCGCCACGATGCGCAGCACGTCGGTTTTCTCCGCGAAAATCTCAAAGGGCAATAGGATTTTTAAGTTCATACAGCCCCGGCGGCGAGTTCGGACTTTGGCTGCGGCTTCGTCTTTTTGTCCGCTTCGTCAATCGTCCCGATCATGTAAAGCGCGCTCTCGGGATAGTCCTGGAACTCATCTTTCAAGATCCGCTCGCAGCCGTCCAGCGCGTCTTTGAGACTGACGAGCTTTCCTGGGTGTCCTGTAAACTGCTCAGTTGTGAAAAACGGCTGCGTGAGAAACCGCTCCAAGCGGCGGGCGCGGGCGACAACATTGCGATCCTCCGGCGCGAGCTGCTCCAGACCGAGCATGGCGATGATATCCTTGAGGTCGGCATACTGGGCGAGCGTTCGGCGTATCTCCTGCGCCAGATCGTAATGGCGCTGGCCGACAATGCCGGGCGTCGCCATATTGGAGCTGGACTGCAATGGATCGATGGCTGGAAACAGCCCCTCGCTCGCTCGTTTTCGTGAGAGTACAATGGACGCCGAGAGATGCGAGAACGTATGCACTGCCGCTGGATCGGTAAAGTCGTCCGCCGGCACATACACGGCTTGAATAGACGTGATAGACCCGGCGTCCGTGTTGGCGATCCGCTCTTCCAGTTCCGCAAGCTCCGTGCTCATGGTCGGCTGGTAGCCGAGTCGCGACGGCATTTGCCCCAGCAAGCCCGAAACTTCCATACCGGCCTGGATAAATCGAAAGATATTGTCGACGAGAAGCAGAACATCTTTGTGCTCGTCGTCGCGAAAATACTCTGCCATCGTCAGGGCGGCGTGTCCGATGCGGAAGCGCGCCCCCGGCGGCTCGTTCATCTGGCCGAAGAGCATCACCATGTTGGCGAGCACTCCGGCTTCCTTCATGTCCCGGTACAGCTCCTCGCCCTCGCGGCAGCGCTCGCCAATTCCGCAAAAGATACTGACGCCTTTTTGGTGTTCGACGATGTTGTGGATCATCTCGGTGAGCAGCACCGTCTTGCCCACGCCCGCGCCGCCGAACAGTCCCGCCTTGCCGCCGCTTTCCAGCGGCGTGAGCACGTCTATGACCTTGATGCCCGTTTCAAAGATCTCTGACTTTGTGGACCGCCGCGCCAGCGGCGGCGGCGTCCGGTGCACGGACCGCCGCTCGACATCCGAAAGCGGCCCCTCACGGTCGATAGCGTTGCCAAATACGTCGAACATTCGCGAGAGAACCCCTTTGCCGACCGGGGCGGTGAGCGGTCCGCCCGAATCCACCACCGCCATGCCGCGCGCAAGGCCCTGCGTCGGCGTCAAGGCGATCCCGCGCACATGATTGGCGTCCCGTTGCGCCCGCACTTCGAGGACGATTTGTCCGTCTGACCCGGTGCGCAGCAGTGAATAAATCGGCGGAAGATAGTTGTCGAACCGAACATCCACAACACTTCCGCGCACTGAAACAACCACGCCCTGGTTTGGCAAAAGGCTGCTACTTTCCATCATTGGGCGTTTTCGACATGGTGCATTGGTAGGTCTCGCCTTCCATGGACATGGAGCCGGTGACTGTCTCCGCTGGCTGGTGAACGATCACGAGGAATTCGCCAATCTTGAGACGATCCTGATATTTGAGCGCTTCATGCATGGGAATTCCGGTCTCCACCAGTGCATTAACTAATACGCCCAATCCCGCTCCGCCGATAGCTCCGGCGATCAGTCCCGACAGCGGACCAAGTACCGCTAATGCGCCCACGATGGGAAATACAAAGAAGCCCATGGCCCCCGCCATCAAACCAAAGACGCCGCCGAATAGCGCGCCGGTCTCGGCTCCGTCACGCGCGGCGTCCGCCGGACGATAAAAGCCCTGGACATCGTAACCTGTCTCGAAGTTACGGCCGATGATGGAAATTTGACGAATCGGCAGACCGCCTTCGGCAAGCTCTCGCACCGCGTTTTCGGCGGCGTCATGCGAGGAATAGACCGTCACGACAGTTTCGTCGGATGCGATCGAGACGGGGCTGAGATTGGCGATCATACTGGACATTGCGGGAATCTCCTGTTCACTAAGCTTCGATGATCACTTTGAGCGCGTGGGTTTCGGCGGCGCGGCCAAACACGTCGTAGGCTTCGAGGATCTGGTCCAGCTTGAACCGATGCGTAATCAAACGGCTCGGGTCGATCTTTTGGGATTGGACTGTCTTCAGAAGCATGGGCGTCGTCACGGTATCGACCAGGCGAGTCGTGATCGTGATGTTCTTGGCCCAGAGTGTTTCCAGGTGAAGGTCGACCTTCAAGCCATGCACGCCGACATTGGCGATAACGCCGCCTGGGCCAACGATCTCCTCACAGAGCAGGAATGTCGCTGGCACGCCGACGGCTTCGATCGCCGTATCGACGCCGCGTCCCGCAGTCAATGAACTTACTGTCTCGGCTGCTTTTCCGTCCGAGCTGTTGATGGTTTGTGTCGCGCCGAACTGCCGGGCGATCTCCAGGCGATTGTCGTCCAGATCGATCATGATGATCTCGGCGGGGGAGTAAAACTGCGCCGTGAGCAGGGCGGCGAGGCCGATGGGGCCGGAGCCGACGATGGCGACGGTCGAACCCGGAGCAACCTTGCCATTGAGCACGCCGCATTCAAAGCCCGTGGGCAGGATGTCGCTCAGCATGACCATCGCTTCTTCATCGGCGCCGTCTGGAATCGGGTACAGACTGGTGTCGGCATGCGGGGTTCGGACATACTCGGCCTGCGTGCCGTCGATCTCGTTTCCGAGGATCCAGCCGCCAGTGGCGCAGTGCGAATACATGCCGCGCCGGCAGTAGTCGCACTTGCCGCAGGAGGAGATACAGGAGATCAGCACGCGGTCGCCGGGATGGAAAGCCGTAACGCCCGCTCCGACGGAATCGATGACCCCAACGCCTTCATGTCCAAGGATACGGCCCGGAGCGCAGGTGGCGACATCGCCTTTCAAAATGTGCAGGTCGGTGCCGCAAATCGTCG
>JAOQAA010000027.1 GCA_025963815.1 Capsulimonas sp. | reverse complement strand
TATATGTATTCGCTGAGCGAATGCGATTATATTCTGGGACCGCCCAGCACGTTTACCGCTTGGGCGTCGTTTTACGGCCAGAAGCCGCTTTATAAGATCCTGGAGCCTGAGGCTGCCGTGTCTCTGGATGATTTCTACGTGCGCGAATCCGTAGGACATCACTTGGATTAAGAATGTTGATTGAGGCTAAAAATAGGGATCGATGAGTAAGATGAAGAAGGCGACGTTCTGTCTGACGATGCTGGGATTGGCGGTCACTTGGTGGGGAACGCCCGCCGCCCATGCGCACGCCACGGAGTTCACGGCGCGGCAGGGGGATATTGTCGGCGACCTGCGCGCCCCGGCGGAGGGGGTTTCGGCGGGGGATGAGACGGCGTTCTCGCTGCTGGTCATGCGCGTACCGCCCACGGACCCAAATAACAAGGGCGCTCTGCCGTTTCTCTTTGGCGCAGGCCTTCCGTGCAAAGCGGCGTCATGCCGAATCACGATGCCGGCCATGGCGGGGATGCCGCAGATCGCGCCGACGCTCACGCCGTCCAAGACAGCAGGCGTTTACAATTTCACGGCGACGTTTCCGCACGGCGGCCAGTATCGCTTCGATATCGCCGCCACACCCGCCGACGGCGGCAAGCCCATCACGCTGCAATACAATGTCGCGGTCGGCGACGCGCTCGATCCAAACTCGGCGCCCTATCGTCTTGTTGTGAGCGCCAAGCCCGCGCATCCACGCGCCGGTCAGACCGTCACCATGACCTTGAGCGTCGTGAACAGCCAGACTAACAAGCAAGTGACGGACTTTGATACGGTGCACGAAAAGAAGATGCACTTCATCCTCGTGCGCGACGATCTGGGCGACTTTTCGCACGAACATCCCGTGCTGCAAAGCGACGGGATGTTCATGCACACGACGACCTTCCCAACCTCCGGCACATGGCTGTTATACGCCGACATGGCGCCCCACAACGCCGGCGCACAGGTTGCGAGCACATCTATCGATGTTTCCGGCCCAGCGCCGACCACGTTTATGCTGATCGCTCCCCCGCCGCCCGTATCGAAAGGCGCGCCGCTCGCGACCGTGCGAGACACGGAGATCCAGGCGTCTTTATCCGCACCGATCCTCGCCGCGCGCCAGGACGCAAGCCTTTTTGTAACGCTGACGGACTTGCAGGGCAATCCCATCCCGGACATTGAGCCATGGCTGGGCGCCCCCGCGCACATGGTGCTCATCAGCCAGAGAAACCACGCCTTCGTCCACTCGCACCCCGCCGATTGGGCGGGCGACGACAAAGCGCACGGCCGTCTGCGCTTTGTTCTTCGACTGCCCGAAACCGGCCTTTATCGCGGCTGGCTGCAGTTCCAGCGCGCGGGAATCGTGCACACAATCCCGTTCACGGTCAGCGTCGCGCCGCACCCGATTTAAACTCCAATCCTAATTCAGGCGCACAGCCACTGGGTGGCATGCCTGTAGCTCTGGACAGGCATGTTCTACGAACGAGAAGAAACGTCACGTTCCGCTTCGTACGCAATCCATGCCTGTCCAGGGCTACAGGCATGCCACCCGGCATTCGATGCTGGACGCGAATCTCAGAACTGATACGTCGCATTCCCCCGGTTGCTTTGCAGCGTGGTCACCAGTGGATCGACGGTCACGCGGGCCGGCTTTGCGGGGCAATCGAATGTCAGGATCTCGGTCTCTCCCGCTCCCAGAGTTAACGTCCCGAGCGTCCATGTCCTTGGATCGTTTCCATGCTTCTCCGGCCAGGCGCCGATTTCCACCACGGCGCGGCCCGCGCCGACGTTTTTGACCTGCGCCGTCACTTTCCAATGATTGCCGGCCGCCTTTTCCCGGTGGACATTGCTCAGGCGATATTCGGGAATGCCCGTTTGGTAGAACCATTGCTGCACGGCGGCGTCGAAGCCAGTTTTGTCGGGCGCGAACTCGCGCAGCGTGTCCGTCAGATCCGAGAGCTTGGGCGGCTTCGCACTGTGACGATACGTGGCGATGAACTTCCGGAAGCCTGTTTGCGCGTTCGCCCAGCCCATCTGATGCGCCAGCATAAAAAACGCCCAGCCGCCTTTCTCATAAGTAACGGCCTGATCGCCGGCCTTGGCCCCGCTGGTCCATCCCAGCGGCAGCTCCGAGTCGACGCTGCGGCTCTTAAAATATTCGGATTCGGTCTCCTTCAGAAACGCCCGGCGTGCGGTCGAACCCTTCACGGTGTCCAGCAGCATCGCCGCCGAGAACTGCGCCATGCCTTCGCTGATCACATTGCCGCCGGGGGCGTCGCCGGGAACCACCATGTTGCCCCACCATTGGTGCGCGGCTTCGTGGGCGGTCACGGCGAACGGAGCGTTCGCCTGCTCCTCGGCCTCCGTCAAGAACCCCATCTCCTCGCCGAAGGTGATGTTGGTCGCAAATCCCTGCGCGTAGCCGGCCAGGGCCGGGAACTCACTGAGCTTGAGTTCTTTATCAGGATAGGGCGCGTACCATTCAGAGTAATTTCGGCGGGCCTCGGTCAGAGCGCTCAGCATCTCGGACACATTCACGCCATGGTCGGGATGGTAGAACACAGCGGCGCCCGGCGCGCGTTTTTCCTTCCAAAAGCCACCGACGATATTGAATGCGCTCACGGGATGGGCGCTGCGCCAAACTGTCGTGCGCCGATTGCCCTCAACCTGATCGTCGATCTTATCCCCGACGCAGTTGACCCCGAAGTTCCAGGGCGCGCTTACCTGCATGCGCAGCGTGAACGGCGTCGGCGCTCCGAACAGCGGCGTCTTCGGTTCGATAATGCCGGAGATGGAAACATCCGGCGGTTCGGATTCATTGTCTTCATCCACACCAATGCTCGGATCGTAGCCGATTTGCGGGACGAAGCGCGTCGAGAAGCTCGTCAGAACGACTGCCGAAGGCAGCACGAACTCCATCATGCCAACGCCGTTCTTGCTGATCCCTGGATTGGGCGCACTGTACGAAAAGCCAAGCGCCACGGTTTTGCCCGGGAGGATCGGCGACGGGGGCGTGATGACATACAGGCCGGCGCGCTTGACCGACTTGTAGGGCTTGCCGTCCAGCGTCCAGCGCAAGTCTTTCCATTGGAAGCCGCAGGTGATGGGGATATGCGCCAGCGGCTTGCTGTCTTTGTTGAACAGCAGGTAGGTTCCATGAACTTTGAAGGCGCGGTCCGACGGGTACAGGTCCACGGCCAGATCGGCGTCGCGGAGGCCAGGCAGCGGGGCGTCGCGCCACTGGTTGACGTTCTTAGTCCAGTAATCTTTCTGCGCGTCCTCGATCGTCGCGCCGCCCTGGCCGCGCTCGACGCCTTGGGCGAGGAAAAATGTTCCCACAAGCCCCGGCAAGCCGAATAGCGTCAGCACCAGGGCCGTGCGGAACATCGGTCCGGGACGGAGCGCCGACGCAAATCGAACGGGATCACGCTCGCGGCGCGGGAAGTAGCGCACCGCGAGGGCGCCGTAAAAGAACGCTACGGCCACCGTCGTCAGCCGATTGAGGATCAGCGCGTAACGATCCATCTCCAGCACACTCAGATCGCTCCAATGCACGGCATCCACGAGAGCTAAATTCCCAGCCCACGTCAGCTCGCTGCCGATCGCCGTGTAGAAGATCATGGCGAGCAGCCCCAGCACATAGGCGCCGGCGCGCGAACCCGTCACGCAGTAAGCAGCCATGGTGCCGGCGATGATCGCCCAAACGGTTGGGAAGCCTAACACTCCCCAGAGGAGAAAAAACGGCCCCAGTGTGATCGGGACTCGTCCCTGGTTCGACGCCAAGACAAGAAAGTCGATCGAAGCGCAGGCGAACGCCACCGCCAGCGCGACGCAGTTGAGCGTCAGAAACTTGCCGAACAGCATCGCGGAAGTCGAAATCGGCATGGTATTGCGGATCGTCCAGAATCGACACGCCTTTTCACGCTCCAGCGACTCCACGGTATAGACGATCAGGATCAGGGAAAGAAAGACCGTCAGCGCTCCGAACTGATGCTCTGCAAGCATTCCCGCCGTCAGCAGCAGAGGCGTCCCCAGCATTCCCGTCTCGCCCACCGTCGCTGTGGTCGTAAACAAGACGATCAGCGGGACAAACAGATACAGGCCTGGCTGCGTGCGCAGCTCCCGCCACTCGATGTCCGCAACCGAAAGGACGGCGGTGAACCACTTCGGCTTCCACGACTGCATCTTCAGAGCCGCCAGCGGCGGCGGGGCCTTCTGCGCCACGGCGCCGGGCCAGCGCTGCACGGGTGGCGCCGACGGACGCATATCGCGAGCCACGCCCGCCCGCGCCGCCCGGCGCAACGTGCGCCCAAAGCGAATCTGGCTGAACGCCACCGCGCCCAGCCCCAAACCGGCCAGAGCGAAGCGGCTGAGCAGAAAAGCGGGGTCCAGAACGATCCGTCCGTGATTGTAGAAGTCGGCGCCGCGATCGGCCTCAATCCATCGATCCCGGAACCAGGCAAGCCCCGTGGGATCGCACCACATCAGAAGGTTTTGCAGCCCCCGGCCACTGTTCTGCGCGGCGCTGTCATGTCCCAGCACCATCACTGTCAGCAGCAGCACCGCCGCCGGCAGGACAAAGATCAAGATGGGGCGCCGCGAGCGCTCCCCGACCATGAACGCCACGCCGCCCAAAAACAAAAACTGTGGAACGGCGAATACGAGCGCGGGCCGAAAATAATTTCC
>JAOQAA010000022.1 GCA_025963815.1 Capsulimonas sp. | reverse complement strand
TGGGGGCGTGTAGACAACTTCGCCAGTCTGCTGTTTTTTTAGGCCCGTACCAGGGAGTTTGCGAAATCCCGCCTGATTATCTTCGATGCAGGCATGCATTTCCAAAATATCCTTGTTGGTCATGAGGCCCGTGCGAAGGATTTGATCGAAGCCGTTGCGCAGCGCGGCAGCGTAGTGATGCACTTCCTTGGCCTGAATGGATACGAAGTTTTGGGTCCCGCTATCGCTTCGATATAGTTCGTCGTATGTCGTGACGATGTTTTCGATCGCCGAACTGTCCTTGGCTTCCTGAAGAGAGAGAGTACTAATCAAGATACTCTGGTTTGGAATACTCGCCACGACGCCTTTCAGTTCTGCAAGGGCCTGGTGAGCTTTGGCGAGCTTACGAAGTACGGCTCTCGTCTCGATATCGCCAATGTTTGGCAGCAGCGGTAACGCGTTCAGCATAATTGGCCTTGGGAAAGAACGATTGCGCAATTCTCATGTTAACGAAAACGCCATTTCGTTAACATGAGAATCCCGCTCCAAAATCGTTTTCCGAGAGAAACTCGGAATTATTGAAGAATTATCGGGCGGAATCCTGGTATAAATTCTATAGACTTTTGCGCCGGCGACGGCGAGAGAAATATTCATCCCGTACAGCGAAAACCTAAAGAGAAGTAAGGTTCATGACGCATCCCGACCCCGACGATCAATCAGATGGCCTGGACTCCGCCCGGCGCGCGCTTGCGGAAAGCGAGCGGCGGTATCGGACGCTGTTCGAGACCATGGCGCAGGGTGTCTACTATCAGGACAAAGATGGAAACATCACGACCGCCAACCCCGCCATGCTGGCGCTGCTGGGTCTGAACATGGATCAGATGCAGGGGCTGGCGCCGATGCCGGAGGGCTGGCGCGTGCTGCGCGAGGATGGCGCGCCGCTGACGATCGAGGAGCGCGCCTCGATCCAGGCGATCCGCACGCGTAAGCCGGTGATGGGCGCGATCAGCTGCTTCTTCAATCCGAAGTTCGGCGAGTTCCGATGGCTGCGCGCCAACGCCACCCCCGAACTCGATCCGGTCACCGGAGAGTCCATCGGCGCCTACACGATCTTCGAGGACATCACCGAGCGCCGGCGCTCCGAGCAGGCCGCCACGGAAGCCGCGCGCACCATCGCCACGGTTTTGGAGAACGTCACCGACGCATATTTTGCCCTCGACAAAGAATGGCGCTATATCTACGTCAACCCCCAGGGCGAGCAGACCGCAGGATTTTCCCGTGAGCAGCTGATCGGCCGGCGCATCTGGGACATTTATCCGGAAATCCTGGGAACCGGGTTTCAAAAGCAGTTCGAACGCGCGATGGCCGGCGACGCGCCCGTGACCTTCGAGGAGTACTATACCGCCTCCCAGACCTGGTACCGAGCCCACGCCTACGCCACGCCCGAAGGCTTAGCCTTCTACCTGCGCAACATCACTAACGAGCGACGCGCCAGTGAAGAACGCCGGTTCGCCGAAGATCGCCAGCGCGAGTTCATGCGTGATGTCCTCGCCAGCGTCACCGGCGGCAAGCTGCGTCTGTGCTTCAGCGCCTCCGACCTTCCGAGCGATCCCCCCAGCACGGACGGTATCCCACTCACCCTCACCGAAGGTCTGCGGCCCCTGCGTCGCCGCGCCGAGGAGGCCGCGCACACCGTCGGATTCGACTCGAACCGCACTTATGACCTGATCACCGCCGCCGGCGAAGCCGGCATGAACGCCGTCGTCCACGCCGGCGGCGGCGGCGCCTACGTGCGCATCCTGCCGGGCCAGGTCGTCCAAATCTGGATCGTCGACGAAGGCCCCGGCATCTCCATCGAAAACCTGCCCCGCGCCACCCTCGAAAAAGGCTACACCACCGCCGGAACCCTCGGACACGGCATGAAGATGATGCTCCGCGCCGTCGATCGCGTCTACCTCCGCACCACCTCCAGCGGCGCCACCGTCGTCCTCGAACAAAGCCCCTACCCCAGCGACAGCGTCCTGCTGAGCGACTGGTAAGGAAACGCCATGAACGACTTCGACGCCGACCGAGATTGGGAAGCAGAACGAAAAAAAGAAGTTCAGCGTCAGGAAGATCTGCGCGGCTACCAGCGCCTTGTCGCCTTCTTTGCAGCGCCGGCGGACCGCCAGCAGGAACTGCTGCAAGACTTCCCCGAACAGCGCAGCTTCGACGCCAATGGCGGCAGCTACAGCACGATCTATCCGCTGATGCCCGCCCTCTATTCCCTCAGTGAGTGGACCCAGCGCTTCACCTCATCCAACTATCAGGGAATGGATCGCCCCGATTTCATAGGCATCCTGCGCCTCGCGCAGCGGATGTCGGACACCTGGCCCTATCCTGCTTCTCACGGCCAGTGGAGCAATTCCGAGTGGAGCGTCGATCATCTTTCCGACAGCGGCGAATGGAGCATTCTGCGGAGCCTCTGCGCATCCGCCCTGCACAAACTACCCAGCGGCCCGCCTCTGGAACAAGGCGAAATCGCCGATCTGCTGAATTACTTTTGAAGAGGGACAAACGAAAACGGCGCGATGCAAGCTGCATGGGTCGCAGGCGAACAAGCGTACTGTGTGAGGGATATTAAATGACGAAAGAGCAGCCCTGGCAGGCTGCTCTTTCTAATACGTCACAGAAAGGGAGTGATCTTTCATGAGACGTCTAAATCGACGGTCCCGATATAGCGGGATCGCGGTTCTGATCATCGCCATTGCCAAAGCAATCGCGATCATCATTGCAGCCTGCCAGAAGTAGGCTGCGGGCAAATGGGTGGCTGTTGACGCAGCTGCCCATTTGTTTTTCAGAACGCCCTCGCGACGGCGCTCTCAAAGCGAGTTGCCCCGCATATCAATTTTACCACAAAATCCCAGTTGCGCAATCTCAAGATGATAATACGCGTCTTGGATTACTGCACGGAGACGCTGTAGCTCAGTTCGCCGGAGTAGCTGCCGCCGCCGGTGATGGCCCCGTAGTCCGTCAAGTGGCGCGTGACTGTGACCGAGCCGCCAGGCGCCACGGGGACGGTGGAGACATGGGCCGCCGTCTTGCTGCCGCTCACGGTCTGCTGGGCGACGCCCCGGCCGGTGTAATAGGTGGTGATAGGCGCATCGCCCAGGCCGTTGTCGGCGCTGGTCGTGCGCGTAACGCCGTACTGCGCGCCGCCGGCGGCGTAGCTGTATTCCGTGATCGTGACCGTGGCCGGCGCGGGATCGTGCGCCAGGTCGCCGTTATTGGGGATCCAGGCGATCGTTCCGGTGTAGTTAACGCTGCCCGTCAGGCTGCCGCCGCCGCCGCCCGCGCCGATATCGAAACTCATCGAGCTCGCCGTGTACGTCGGAGCGAGCGATCCGCCGCCGCCGCTGCCGACGGGATTGTACGTAAACCCGCCCGTCGGCGCGCCCGTCAGGCTCCAATGGCCCGCGTAGGCCGGCTGGGACATGAGAAAGGGCGCAACAGTCGCGAAAAGAACTGCGCCGACTACAAATGATCGACCGCCAAGCATCTTGCTAACGTTCATAACTGTCACCTCTGAAGCGTATTTTGCGAGCCACGACATCGTAAGCCAGCGCCCCGCGCCCTATTATGACATTTAAGTATACGTATACGCTACCCACAGTACAATTATTTTCAACGTTATGAT
>JAOQAA010000236.1 GCA_025963815.1 Capsulimonas sp. | reverse complement strand
GCCGTCGTCGTAGCCGACGTTGCTGGCGGCGATTTTGCCGTCTTTGTCGATCACGTATTGTTGTGTCGGGATGCCAGTCACACCGTATGAGGTCGATGCAAAGCTCTTGTCGTCGCTGTCGGCGGTGTCGAAATAGGTCGGAAAGCTAAAGGTGGTCGCCTTTTCGGTCAGCCACTTGTCATAGGCCTCTTTTTTATCCCAGACACAAACCGCGAGGATCTGCACGTTTTGATCTTTGCTCGCCTTGTACACGGTGTTCAGATGCGGCATGGACGCTTGGCAAGGTCCGCACCACGTAGCCCACAGGTCGAGAACGACAATCTTGCCCTTGAAGTCGGAGAGATGCGTCGTTTTGCCGTCAGACGTGAGAACCGTGAAATCAGGTGCGACGGCGCCGACGACCAGCAGCTTCGGCTCGGAACCCAGCGTGGCGCCCACGGGCGGGTTCCACGCGACCTGCTTGGCCGGAATGGGTTTGTTCAGAACCCAATTCGAGAAAGTCATACGGCGTGTTTCTCGGATTTTACCATCCATCTCCATCATGAAGCTGTTTCTGACGGGAAGCTTTGTCGCCTTGCTGATCCAAAGCTGGCTGGTCACCACATAAAATTTGTTGGACTCGCTTTGGCGTGGCGGCTGCTTGTCCGAAATGACCGTAAAGACTTGCCCATTGACGGTTTCTGTGGTAACGGCGCGTGTTGAACCCTCTTCCGGCTGATTCGTCGTCGTCAGGTACTTGTCGAGCATGGACATACTACGGAGCTGCGAATGTGAACTGCTAGCCATCTTGGGATCGACGATCCTAAAGGTGTTCTTGGAGGGATTGTACTCACGCTCGACCTTGCCGTCGTCAATATACTGGCTTAACGTCGAATGAATAGACAGGCGTCAGTCCGGCGTCGTCTTCCAATGCCTGTGCGTAGACTTCGTGAACTTGAATCGTCTTCGCCGTGAGAATGGGCGGGGACGATTCATCGGCGAGAACCGGCGAAGCGATTAATGCGGAGGCGGCAACGCTGATGGTTAGTGCGGCGGCAGTGGTGTTTTTGAACGGCATAACGATAATTTTCTCAATCCGGAGCGTCTATGCGCGGCTAAATGCCCAGCAACGACCGCTCAGGAAACCTAATTGAGTTCTCCACACATCACGGTACGATATTCCGTCAGCGGGATTTTGTGTCCGGGAGTGAATTGCTCGCCTTCAAGATATAGATCTTCTTTTCAGGATAATCCCAAACTGTTTTGTAATTGTGAAGGAATGAATATCCAAAATTGAGGACATTATCTTCGGTTATTCCCAGCGGTTTATATCCTGCGATCGGTTCATAGAAGACCGGGGCGCCAATAATTGATGTGACAAACGTATCCGTGAGGTGAACGTTGCTGAGCTGAGCAAACGTGTCTTCGCCGTTGACTGCTGTCAATGACTGTTGTTTTTTTAGGGCTTCTTGTGTATCGTGATTCATGGATACAATCCCAATCTGCCCCGTATCGAATATCCCAAGGAAATCCACAGTTCCGATCTTGACGTTAATCATCGGCACATTTGGATACTGGCGCGTGACGAACGGAAGCACGGCCAGAACCGTCTCCCCTTTGAGGAAATCCTGAGAGGATCGTCGCGCCATGGTCGATTGATAGAATGTAATCGTCTTCTTTTGATAGTCCAATTTAAATAAGTGCTCGTTGAAAAAATGATAGCCCAGTAAGCCGAGATAATTGGGGATATCATCCAAGTGGTCCCCATCCTCTCCTGGAACACCCGTGAGGTTTTTATAGCTCATTGCTCCTATTGAGAGATGCTGGATTTGAGGATGATTGGTGGAGTTGAACTTTTGCCCACTTCCAAGAAATCCGTATCCCACGATTTCCGCCGGCGGCAGTTTCAGATTTCGGTCGTGCAATGAAATCGGCGAATTTGATCCAGTATCAAACATAAATTGGCCCTTGGTCCCGTTTACATTGGCGTCTATCATAATAAACTCATTATGTAGGTGGAACGGAACTCTCTGCACGTCGCCTTTAACATGAAGCGGCGATTCCCGCGTGTCGGAGACATCCTCCGATGGAGATTGCGCCCGAACTGGCGAAGGCGCTAGAGCGACAATCGCAAAAGCCAAGATCGGAGCCAGAGAGTTTACTTTGATTTTTTTCATAATGTGTTGAAGTATCCTATGGTGTGTGGGAGAGCGCCGCAGTGAAATCCGTCATTATCCAGGTTCCGCCTTGCTGCTTCCAATGGTCAGTTGTTTTCACGATACGATGCGTGGTGTGACCTCCGGAATAAACCGTGGCGTCTTGCTGAGTTTTTGTGGTTAATATTTTACCGTTGAAGTCATAAGAGGCGACTGTGATGTTAAGGGTGATTAATCTTTGCGATCCGTTGAAAACACCTCCGAGAACCATATTTAGATAGCCAGCCGGAGCGGACTTATCCATGCCAACTGATTGGCCTATCTTTTCGTAATTTCTGCCCACGACCTGCAAGGCATTCGTTTTTGCCAATGCCTTGTTTGCCATCGCCTTGTGACGCATAAGTACGCCCATGGTGATTCCAGTCGCAAACAAGGCGAAGATTGCGGCGCCAATTATCGTTTTCTTCATCGCTGCATTCGCAACGCCCCAGAGTACTTTTTGAATGAGCAGTGCAGGGGAAACACCGGTCTGAGATGACGCCGACAAAATGGCGGAGCCAGTCAATGTTGTTGAGGAAATGGGGGCGGCGTTCGCGGATTGCTCTAAAAGCAAGGTTCCGATTACGGCGGCGCTGATTCCCACTTCTTTTTTGCTCATATAGAGACGGAGTCTGTCCAGCGCCCGATGGACGCGTTTACGAGCGGCCTCTTCCGTAGTTCCCATCGCTGTCGCAATTTCCGGGAATGAGTAATCCCCGAAATACCGCTGAAGAATCGCACTGCGATCCCGTTCGGGAAGGGATGACAGCGCATCATTGATCCAGGGCTGCACACGTTGCCAGTCGGCGCTGATGTCTTCTTCTGTTTGTCTCTGCATCGCCGCCCTTTTTTCATTTCTTTGTCGGCGGTACTCAGAAGCCCGCACATTTTTTGAGGCGAGACGAGCGGCCGCGAACAGCCAGGCGGTCAGAGAAGCGTCGTCTCGGATCGAGGAGGCTCGTCGCGCCAGGGCGATAAAAACCATCTGCGCGGCGTCCTCCGCGAGCTGCGTGTCATTCAAATCCTGGCGGCAGGTCCAGCGTACGAGCTTCTTGTGGCGATCAACGATCTGGCCAAACGCCGCCTCGGAGCCGCAATCAAGATATTGTCTGAGCAGTTGTCGATCGTTCATGTCAATGTGTCTTCCATATATAATATATGCAGCAAATCGCAAAAGCGGACATTGGAGCGAAAAATTCAATGCAAAAAACGTGTGCTAAAAAAATTCGCATAGATGCTTGACAGTGGAGACGGTTAGTGCTAAACTATTTAGCACTAACCGTCTCTTTTTGTGGGAGCTGAGAAATGAACAAAGTACTGCCGCACCGGCTCAGCCGGCGCGAGCGCCAGATCATGGACATTATCTACGCGCGCGGCGAGGCGACCGTCGCCGAGGTGCTGGAAGCGATGTCCGACCCGCCGAGTTATTCATCGGTGCGTGCGCTGATGCGCATTCTGGAGGAAAAGGGACAGATCCAGCACACGGAGTCGGGCGCGAAGTACGTCTACAAGCCAACCGAGACCTGGACATCGGTCGCGAAGTCGGCGATTGAGAACGTTGTGCATACATTCTTCGGCGGCAGCGTGGAGTCGGCGGTCGCGACACTACTGGCGAACCAGCAAATGCGGCCCACGGATGAAGAACTCAGCCGTTTAGAGAACTTGATCCAGCAGGCAAAATCCAAAGAGCAAAACGTACCAGAAGAGGGGACAAACGAATGAGCGCGCTCCTCAATCAGCCTATGTCTATCATCCTCATAAAGATCACGCTAGTGCTGCTCGTTGCAATGATTGTTAGCAGGGTATTGCGGCGTGCTTCTGCGGCAATTCGCCATCTAGTATGGATGCTGGCGATCTTTGGCGCGCTGCTCCTACCATTTTTTGTGCTGTCGCTCTCGGAGTGGAAAATCGCCCGCAATGCGCGATCCGCGACGCCTTTGTCTCGGGTGGCGTCACAGAACGATCAGCAGTGGCGCGACAATTATTACGCACGCTTTCAAGAGAAGTCCTTCCGTGTCTCGGAGGTCTCGAAATATTTCGTTACGCCTGCGAATATTCACATGATGAGCGAGTCCATTTCTGACGTAGAACAGCCTCGCCTTGCGCCAGCATCGCTGTCAAAGATGCATGCACTGCCATGGTCGGTAGGGATCGTTGCGGTGTGGATGGTGGGATCAGTATTACTGATGGCCCGATTTCTTGTCGGACTTGGCCGTGCTTGGCGCGCCGGACGTCGGAGCGTCGCGCTGGATGCTCGGGCAGCGGGCATTGCCGCAAAGGTTCAGGCTCATTCGGGAGTACGCCAGCGAGTGACGGTTCGCCAGGCCGCCGAAGGCGGCGTCAGCATTCCGATCACATGGGGAGTGGTTCATCCCATCGTTCTGCTGCCGGCGCAGTCTTCAGGATGGACCGATGAATGTCTGCGCGCCGTGCTCTTTCACGAGTTTGCGCATATCTCGCGGTTCGATTGGCTTTGGCGATGCATGGCGCATCTCGCATGCTCGGTCTTCTGGTTTCATCCCATGGTCTGGATGGCGGCGCGTCAGGCCCGAGAAACCAGCGAACGGGCCTGCGACGACTGCGTGCTGCGCTCGGGTGTTACGCCCTCCGATTACGCAGAGCGTCTGATTGATGTTCTCAAGTCGCTTCCCCCCGACGCTAGCGTCAAGTCCGTCGCAATTCCAATGGCGATCCCGCGCGAAACCGAAGGCCGCGTCCGCGCGATCCTCGCGCCTGAGATCGATCGCGCTTCCGTCAAACCAGGTCGATTGCTGATCGCTGCTGCGGTGACGGCCTCAGTTGTTCTACCTCTTTCTATTCTGCATCTTCCAGCACGCGCACAAGTTCTTATCACATCGGAATCCCATCCGCCTCCGCTGGGTGGCTCACACTTTCGACCAAGCGCATTTACGATCGTTTATCTTCGAGATGTCGCCTGCCGCCGCGCTCCAAAGCGCTCGCTAATGCTTTCAACCGGAGTGAGCGACGTTGGAGCCACATTGTTTCGCTTTACCGATCGCCGCTCTGGAATGACCTTTGGGGATGGAGCAGAAATTCGTGACGCTTATGTGGCGGCGCCGATCCCCCATCAAGGATCTGGCGCCGCGAGCCACGGTCTTACACTGACGACAGAGCAGAAGCACCTTCGACACGAACAAGATGCTTGGGCTGCATTGATCAAAAATAGCCCGGTCATTCTCTCCAACAGCGACATCGATAGCGCCGATGAGCCAAAGAGTCTGCATTTCAACGAGGGGCTGTCATCTCCTCATTCAAATGACGTGGCGCTCAGTTCAAACGACGTAGTGCTGACGCTCAATCCCAATGCCGCACGCAGGCTTGCAGCCTTTATGGAGGCGCATTTCTCAGAAAACATAGGGATTCTTCATGGTGATGCGTTGATTGCCGCGCCTCTGATCGTCTCTCCTATCCAGGGAAGAAAGTTGCTTTTCTCTGGATTCATTGGAGTGAGAGATGGGGATGATGGCCGTGACTATGGTTCAAAACCGCTCACCGGGAAATCCGTTGCTTCGCATCCTTCCTGCACTTTGCCGAACGGATTGAAGATCAGGATTGGCAGTATACAGCGCGTTTCCGGCGACCAGGAGCAATCGTATGTCCCGGCGAGACGCGCGGAGGGAAAAATGACTGCGTCTACGCAAGCAGTCTACGAAGTTCCATACGGCGCTTCTCCTTATGTAGAAAGCGTGAGTGTTTCGGTAGAAACCTTTGCCGGCACGGGGGCGCTGCATCGTGCTTACATGAGCAGCCGCGTCTCGTTCGAGCGGCTTCAAATGAATTCTCGCGTCTTTTCTGCTTCGAATCAGTTCGCTTTGCGCTTTCCGGCGAGCCAGAAATCATTCGCAATGAGGATTGGGGTTGCGGCGGAGCCGTGGCGGACCGTGTCTGTTCTTTCGATGAAGTCTGGTCTTGACGCGAAAATTCCATCTGTGCCAGACTTTCGTGATTTGCCTGTGACCCAGGCTGAAATCGCTTCGGGGCGCTTGGCGCGTGTGACGCTGGAGGGGCAGCCTTGCATAGAGTATCGTGACGCTACGGGAAGGAAGCATCATTGGATGTTTATGGCGCCGCAGCGCGAGTTAGATGGCGCCGCGCGCCAAGTATTCGCCATTGATCGGGAGGGGCGTTATCGATGGCCGCAGGCCGCCGCAAAATCCGCCATTGATAATTTATCGCGTCATGAACAGCCACACAATGATCTTGGCGTCCGCTGGTATCTGGATCTCACGAATGTGAAGGAAATCCGGTTGCAAACGCGGCCGTACCAATACGCGGAAATCCATAATATTCCCCTTCCACCCGGTTGATGAGGTAGTAGCAGATGATATTACAGCTACTCCCGCGTCGCGAGATACGACGCCAGGGCGCGCAGGTCGTCCGGGGGTAGTTTGTCGTAGTTACCCATGTCCGAGTTCGGATGGATGCGCTTGTGCTCGCGCAGGTTGGACATCTGCCATGCAATGTCGGCGTTGCGCTGGCCTTCGTGGAGCAGATCGGGAATGCCGCCGATAGGGACGCCGGTCATGGTGTGGCAGGCGGTGCATTTCTCACGCTTGTAGATGGCCTCGCCCTGGACGAGCGTCGCGGCGTCGACCGTGGGAATGGGGACGCGGGGGCCGGAGGGGGGCAGGGCGCCTTGCAGAATGGCGTGTGGCTGGAACCGAAACACTCCAATGACCACGGCCGCCAGGACGATCACGCCCGCGCCGATCGCGACGGCGCGCAGGCCGGCGTCTTTCACTTGCTTCATTTCTTCTCCCGTAATAACACAGTCCTATTCTACCGCGCGGAGCCGCATTTCCTTAGGGATGGCGCCGGAAACGAGTTCGGCCCTCATTCCCAATGGGAATGAGGGCCGAAATGTGTTTGTCGACGGTGATGGCTTAGTTGTTGTAAGTGAAGCCCATGCAGATGTTCTTGGTCGGATCGTTCGTGATACATGC
>JAOQAA010000005.1 GCA_025963815.1 Capsulimonas sp. | reverse complement strand
ACCCGATTTCGGAGAGTGGCATTTTCCGGTCCCCCAGAATTGGGGCGGAGGGGCCGATCCCTGCAAGGCCAGCATTTATAAATCCTAATTCTTCACCCTTCCCCCTACTTCGCAGGGGGAAGGGTGGCGCGAAGCGCGGGGATAGGTCTCGAAAACCTTATGAACGAAACGTCACACACCAGTCCAAACTCGACGCCCAGCGTCCCGAGAACAGACTTCGGTGTCGATCTGAACTTAATCCCGGATGAGCTGGACGTTCCGCTGCGCGCGGAGCCGCCCGCGAACACGCCGGCGTCATTGTGGCATCGGGTGCAGATGCATCCGTCGGCGATGGTTTCGCTTTGGTCGCGGGACGCCGACTTGCGCATCGTGCGTCTCACTGTCGCCGGGAATTTGCCGTCCTGGAACCCGCGCTGGGTTCGCTGGACCTACGCCGTCCGCCGCGCGCCCGAACTTCAGGGCGGGGCAGCGCTCGACGCCCAGGATATGCTCAGCGAAGACGGCGCCACGCTGACATTGCTGCTGCTGCCCGGCGAGCAGCGCTCCGTGACGCTGGAGTTTCTGCCTTTTCTGGATGGGGAAACGTACACCGGCGATTACCCTTTTACCGTCGTGCTGACCGACGCCGGGGATGACCGAACAGCAGACACGCCGGGACGGCTGCGCCTGACGCATCCGCCTGCCGGTCTGCTGGACCTGCTGCCGTCGATCTACTCTGGCCCGTCGGTCAGCCCGAGCGCGCGGTTCAAGCCCTACGAAGACCCGCCTTTCTTCACGCGTTTCCTGCGCGGCTTTGAAGACGCGAGCGAACCGCTGCAAGACTTACTGAGCCGCCGCGAGCGCTTCTTCGATCTCAATCAAGCGCCAGCGGATTTCCTGCCCTGGCTCGCCGGCTGGGTCTCATTGACCCTCGATGAAAACTGGCCCGAACTCAAGCGCCGCCGCTTGATCCGCGAAGCGGTCGATCTTTACCGATGGCGGGGCACCCGACGCGGCCTTTCGCGTTATCTGGAGATTTACACTGGTGTCGTCCCGCGAATCGAAGACCAGCCCTTCGCCGGAATGCGTCTTGGCCCGGAAAGTCTGCTCGGCCGCGACACCCTGCTCGGCGGCGTCGGCGCGCACACCTTTGTCGTCACCCTCGCCGTTCCCGACCCGCGCGCGGTCAACGAACGGATCGTGCGCGATATCATCGAAAGCGAAAAGCCCGCCCACGCGGCTTATGATTTGAGGATCGTGCATCGGGCGGAGTAGAAGAAGATGGCCCTCACCCCCCCGGCCCCCTCTCCCAATTCTGGGAGAGGGGGAGTCGGAATGGGATTGGGATTTTTGTTCTGATCTTAAACACAAATTCTCTGGCTCCCCTTCTCCTAGAATTGGGAGAAGGGGCTGGGGGATGAGGGCCTCCCCTCCTAAGGAACCAATATGCCGCTGGAAGAAATCATCACACGAAGCATCACCGGCATCCGGCCGTTCAACGAGCTCCCCATCGACGCGGAGATCTGGCGCGAGGCGCACAACCACCACTCGCTGCATCGGCACCTGCACGCCGTCGCCGCGCACCGGCCGGGCATTGTCTTTGGCCTGGAAGTCGTGGCGTCGAAGGTTACTGAGCGAACCATCGTCGTCGCGCCCGGTGTCGCCATCGATTCCAACGGGCAGACGATCGTCTTAGAACAGCCCGTTTCGTTTACGATCGAAGAGCCGAGGCAGATCTATATCGTCCTGTCGTTCCTGCGCGCCGCCGACCGCAACTCCGCCGTGACCGTGGGCGGCGGTCAGCAGTTCTACCGCGAGGTCGAAGGGCGCGATCTGAAGCAGACGAAAGAACTGCCGACGACCCCTTATTTGGAGCTGGCGCGCATCTTCCGATCTGGCCCAGACAAGCCGATCCGGGACGCAGCGAAGGCGTTCACGCCGGCAAGCGATGAGATCAACTTGCTTTATCGTCCCATCGGCTTTCCTCATTGCTTTGCGGACATTGGCGTCGGTGAATTGTCTTATGTCCCGAAAACGGGCGCGTCGGCCTGGAACCCGAACCGGGCAGGATTGTGGAACCTCGTGCGCGAGGGCAATGGCTGCGGCTTCCATCTCGCGTTTACCGGGCCGCTTAACCTGCGCGCCGCATCTTTCGGGTCCAGCGATCCGGCGCTGGTCTATGTCGCAGGCGAGCAGGGCTTCCAGCCGCTGACCGACGCGGAAGTGGACGGTGTGCGCCGCTATCTCGACTCAGGCGGCCTCCTCTTCGCCGAGTCCCGGGGCGGAGAGGAATTCACGAAGAGCTTCTTAGAACTAGCCGGCAAGCTGGGCGCGGATTTGAAAGATGTCGCCGCCGGGCATCCCTTGCTTACAGCGCATCACGTTTTCTCCGCGCCGCCCGGCGGCCCTAAGGGAAAGTTGCAGGCCGACCTGAATGCCGGCGTGATCTTTGGCGACCGCAACTACGGCGGCGCATGGCAGGGCGAAGTCGCCGACCCGAACGCTCTCGACGCCCGCGAGCGCATCCGTCAAGCGCAGGAGTTTGGATTGAACGTGATTGCTTTGGCCGCCCAGCGGAGGCGGGTGCGAGAGCTGGCGGCGATGGGGTAGGGGTGACCTACCTCTAGCCTTCAGCCACCACTCCCGCCAGATGACCCACCCCGGCGCTTCGCGCCACCCCTCCCTTGAAGCAGGGAAGGGTTGGAAAGAGATTCTCGGACGAAAGCCGCCTGCGACAATAAAATCCTAACGACCCTTCCCTGCTTCAAGGGAGGGGTGGCGCGAAGCGCCGGGGTGGGTCATCTGGCGGGAAGCACGAGGATAGATCACTCTGCTTCGCAAAAGTTTTGTAAGTGCATTTTAAGGAGATCGAGTTGGCGCTTCAAGCAAGTACGACCGGCGAGCCGCTTCCCATTCCGACCCGCAACGCGGGCGCGGGGACGACCTTGACCGTCCCCGCGGGCGGGCGGATCGAGGCCGAGTGGGATTTTGTGAACGACAGTCCGGATGTCGCGGGATTTCACCTCCAGGCCGACGGGCTGCCGTCGGAGGATTGGGTAAGCGGGACCGGTGAGCCTTGCTCCACGTGGGCGGCGGCGAGCGGGAGTGGATGCATTCGCTTGGCGCTGGCGCCGCCGCGCGAGGCCGCGCCCGGCGATTATCCGTTCCGGGTGTCCGTGATTTCCGGCGGCGCGTCGGTCGGCGCGGGCGTTGTTTCACTCATTCTGCGCGTTACGCCTGCTCTGGAACTGGAAGAGCCGGAGACCGTTGTCGTCGAGCCTGAGCCGACGATTGAGGTGGGGACTGCGGTTCCGGTGGCGGAACCGTCAATCGAGCATCCGGTAGTGGCGCCTGAGACGGTCGTCGAGACCCCGCCTGTTTCCATTCCCTCGGCTCCTAAGAAGCCGCCGAAGACCAAAGTGGCTCCCGTGAAAGCGGCGCTCGAACCGGTGGCCGTGGCTCCAGTTGTGGAGCCGCAGGTCATAGCGACTCCCATCGCCGAGCCGCAGGTGGTGGAGTATCCGCCGGACGAAGACTCAGAAGCGCCAACCGTGCAGTCATGGACGCCGGCCATTGTTCCTGAGGTCAAGCCGCCGCCGGAACCCGTGAAGCCTGTACCGCCGAGGCCGCCCGTGGCGGAGCCGATTGTCTCTGCGCCGCAGAAGCCGCCGGTGGTGGAAACGCCCCCGCCCCCTTCGAGGCCTGAGCCGGTCGAAGATCAGCTGCCTGTGATTGACTACGATCCCAATCCGCGCCGGAACAACCAGCCCGAACCGGAGGAGGAGGAGCAAGCGCCGGCGGAGCCGTCCATTGTGGATCCGACCGATGGAACGGTAATTTCGCTCTGTCCCGGAGAGTCGCGCTGGGTGCGCTTTACGTTTGTCAATGACAGCGCACAGGAGCGGACGTATATTCTCGACGAAGATAGATCACTGGAGCTGGGCTGGATCTCGCTCGTGCAGGATCAGGTGAACCTCACGCGTAATGGGCGTGGCGAGGTCTCGATACGGCTGACGCCGCCGAAGAACGCGGAGCCGGGCGATTATCCGTTTCTGGTGACGGTGGGCTTGCAGGGCGGAACGCTGACGCCGGTGTCGCTGACACTCTCGGTGCTGGCGACGCCCGCCGTGCGGCTTGCGGCGAAGGTGGCCTCGGTGAGCGTCGGTCCGGTCGGCTGTGATGTCGATTTTCCATTGATCGTCGATAGCGCCGGGAACGCCGATACGGCGTTTCGGATCGCGGTGAAGTCGCCCGAGGCGCGGACGAACTCAACCGAACCGACGGGGCCGGAATTTATTTATGAGACAGCGCAGTGGCGCTATCTCTTCGATCGGGAACTGGACACGCTGCGCTCCCCGGCGTCCGGCCGCGCCCCGCAGCCGGTGTCTATCCGTCTCAAACTGCGGCGGCGTGGGATCTGGTGGTTCGGGTTCCGCGAGGCCCATCAGGTGCGGGTCAGCGCCGCTCCCGTCACGGACCCGCTGAACGGCGGCAAGCCGGGCAACACGGTCGATCTCACGGCGACCCGATGGCGTCTGCTGCCGTTTCCCTGGTTTGTCATGGTCCCGATTGTTTTAATGCTGATGCTCTATCTTTCCGGAGGCGCATCGTCGCTGGAGGTTCCCGGAGCGTATCAAGATGAGGCCGGGCAGTACTGGGTGGCGACTCCAGCGGGAGAGAAAAAAGACCTGACGCTGAAGTGGACGGCCGCGCCTCTCGCGCTGCTGCGCCTGACGGGACGGAACGGCGATACGCCGATCCTGAGCGCCGTGAAGGCGGGAAGCGGCGCCTATTCCGATCAAGTCACGGTCAGCAGCCAGGACCGTAAGGTCACGAACAACTATCGGATCAGCCGCTGGATCGGCGGCGGGGACCGGGACGCCGTCGTGTCGTTCATCTTTACGCGCGGGGATACGCCGCTGCTCGTGACCGACGCGGTGACGCACCTGCCGCTGACGGGGACCGATCTGAACCTGGTCGTGCCGGCGTCGGGATATGCGCGTTTGGATCTGCGCAACATGTCGCCGCAGTCGACGCGTATCGATTGGTGGCTGACCAAGGGGCTGCACGACACCTCGGCGTTCCAGTTCTCTTATATCAAGAACTCAGGATCGATCGAACAGGGCGGCGTGGAGCATCTGTTGATCAAGCGCCGTCCTACGGCGGAAGCTGGCGCGGCCGATCGCATTGTCTTCGTGACCACCGACGCCACCCGGCCGGTCGTCACCGTCAACCTCACGAGCGGGCAGTAAGGAGAACACCCATGAAACTGCTCCATTCTGAAGTCGAAATCGTCCCGGGGCGTCCGGGAATGCGCCCGCCAGTCTGGCCGATTCCGGAGACGCAGCCGATCCCCGGCAGCGCCGTCGTGCGTCTCACCAACGACACGCCGCGCGAGAACGCTTACACGATCAAGCTCCGCTGCGATGAGCCGTTCTGGCAGGACAGCTGGTGCACGATCGTCGCGCTGCCCCCAAGCCGCGACAAGGCCGAAAACGCGCCGCCCGCCGGCAAGCCCGACCAGCGTGGTCCGCACGACCGCTGGGTCAAGCTCTACGTGCCGCGCGGCGGCACGCGCGATGTCCTGCTGCGCTTCAATGTGCCTCAAACCCCCGAGTCCCGCGCCGGCCTCTATCATTACACGGTTGAAGTCGAGACGCAAGTGATTGGCGCGACGGGAACGGGCCGTCGTGGCGAGCGCGTCGCCAAGCTGCCGGCTGTCGCCACGATCCGTCCCTTCTACAAGTGGGGGATCGACATGGCGCCCGAGCAGCCGCGCGTTGGGTTGGTCCGCCGATCGGCCGAATTCGAAGTGATCGTCACCAACGAAGGCAACGACTGGCTGTACTGTGACCTTCAGATGCCGCGCCCGAAGGACTTATTGCTGGAAGCCCCGGCGCTGCTGCTCGCCGTGCCGCCGCCGGAGCCGGGCGAAATGCTGAGCAGCGCGGCGGGCGACGAGCCGCGTATGGGCGTGCAGCGGACTGTGCCGCTGAAGGCTGCGACCCGTCTTCGGGTCTTCCGGGGCGAAGTGACGGCGCAGTCGATATTGCTCAACGCCATTCGCGTGGATGCGCCGTCCGTCGCGCCTCCTTTGACGGATGCGTCTTACGAAGGGTGGGGCGCGGTCGTCGCGCGCGATACCGATGAGACGCAGCGCCTTCCCGGAGACCGATCGCTCAACTACTGCCCGCCGATTCCGGCAAAGCTGACCGACTTCTTCACCCGCAGCAACGGCGCTCTGCGTAACCTTTTGATGACCGTAATCGGCCTGGTCGTGGGCTTCAACTTGCTGGTGATCATGTACGAAGACGTCTGGCGCAACAATGTCCGGATCGAGCCGATGAGCACCCAGGTCGCGGCGGGCGGGCAGCTCCCCGTCCGGGGCGAATGGCTCCCCGGCTCCAAGATCATGCTGAACGGTCAGGAGACGACGGTCAAGTTCGGGGTTGATACGCATCGCGCCCAGGTCACCGTGCCCACCGATCTCGACGGCAAAAAGGCGCGCCTGTCCGTGCAGCGCTTCGTGCGCTTCCTGCCGTTCTTAACTCCGCTGCTGCCGTCGTCATCGTCTAACATCGACATTCAGGTGGGCAGTCCGCCACATGTCGTGGTGCAGGGGAATGCGTTTCTGACGCTTCCGAGCCGGCCGTTCATGCCGGGCGAGGTGCTGGAGCTTCGCGGCGGCGGATTAGGCGCGAAGGGCAAGATCTATCTTGGCGGCGAACCGGCGCCAGC
>JAOQAA010000714.1 GCA_025963815.1 Capsulimonas sp. | reverse complement strand
TGTCGGCATAGGTCGCGTTGAGTGTCGCATCGAGATAAGACGTCTTCAGCTTCAGATTGATGAAGCCCGGCCCGGCGATGGTCGGCGTCTCGCAAAAATCGTCCAGCTGAAGCTCGGCGACAATGCCCTCGGCGATGGCGCGCGGCGGCTTACCAACGACCTTCGCGAGCTGCAAAGCGACGTTGACTTGCAGATCGCCGAATTGCGGGTTGCTCGCCGGCAGGACCTGCACATCGACGCCATCGACGCCGTGCGCCCGCGCGACGGCTTCCTGAAATCGGGTTCGTAAGAGTGAAAGTGTTGCAATCATAGATGCGTTATTGTAGCCGATTGAGATGAAGATTGTCGACATCTTCACGAGACCCAAGCGGCGCTGCCCGTCAAACGCAAATGCAATTTCGAAATTTCGAAATTGCTTACGGTATAATAAGCATATCACTTCCCTTTCCATTGACAGCCGGGGAGCCAAGAAAGGCGCGCATCATGACGAACGCGTTACGACAATTCAAGGCCGCTGTGTTTCAGGCCCTTGCGCATCCCACGCGCATCGCGATCCTGGAGCTGCTGCGGGACCAGGAAGTCGCGGTGAGTGTGATTCTCGAACGGATCGGCCTGGAGCCGGCGAATGCGTCGCAGCATCTCGCGGTCCTGCGCGCCCGGCATATCGTGACCAGCCGCAAGGAAGGCAACCAAGTCTTCTATTCCATACGCGATCCGATGATCGTTGAAATTCTGGACATTATGAGAAACTATTTTGAAGTCCATTTGGAAGAATCCATGGCCGTTCTGAAATCCGCGCAGCTGGAAGAGAGCGTGGAATGAACGCAAATACCCGCCACAAGGGCGCGAAGCCATCGGATCGCTGGACCCCCAAGAGCATTCTCTGCTTTCGAACCTATACGCGGCAAAATTTCATCGCCGATTTGGTCGCAGGACTAACCGTCGGGCTCGTCGCGCTGCCGCTCGCCATGGCCTTTGGGATCGCCAGCGGGGTGACGCCGCAGGCCGGCATTTACACCGCCGTCGTCGCGGGATTTCTGATTTCGGCGCTCGGCGGATCGCGCACCCAGATCGGCGGACCAACGGGCGCGTTCGTGGTCATCGTCGCGGGCATCATCGCCAAATTCGGACTGTCCGGACTATTCATGGTGACGCTGATGGCGGGAGTCATGCTGATCTTGATGGGCGTTACGGGCCTGGGCTCCGCGGTCAAGTTCATCCCCCGGCCCGTCACCATCGGCTTCACCAATGGAATTGCCCTGCTGATTGCGTCGACACAGATCAAGGATTTTCTTGGACTGAAAACGCCCGCCGTTCCCAGCGAGTTTCTCGGGCGTATGGAAGTGCTGTGCGCCTATATCGCGACCGTGGACTGGCGCACGCTGCTAGTGGGCGGCGTTTCGCTGGGTTTGATTCTCTTGTGGCCTCGCGTCACCAAGAAAATCCCGGGCTCTATTGTGGCGATGCTGCTCGGCACGCTGATCTGCGCTGGCTTTCACATCCCGATTGAGACGATCGGCTCCAAGTTTGGAGGCATCCCTACCGGGCTTCCCCATTTCATGGCGCCGCATTTTCGGCCTGAACTCATCCTGCCGCTGCTGCCCTCCGCGGTCGCCGTGGCGCTGCTCGCCGCTGTGGAGAGCCTGCTGTCGGCGGTCGTAGCGGACGGTATGAGCGGCGACAAGCATAACTCCAACGTCGAGCTGATCGCGCAAGGGATCGCCAACATCGCCTGTCCACTCGTAGGCGGAGTGCCGGCGACAGGAGCCATCGCGCGGACTGCAACGAACATCCGCGCGGGCGCCGTGTCGCCGGTCTCGGGAATGACGCATGCCCTTACGCTCCTGCTGATCCTGCTGGTGGCGGCGCCGCTGGCAAGATACATCCCGCTGGCGACACTCGCCGCCGTTCTGTTCATGGTCGCTTACAATATGGGAGAGTGGAGGGAGATCGCGATCATCTGGCGCCTCTCCCGCGCGGACAAAGCGGTCTGGATCGTCACCTTCGCGCTCACGGTGCTGGCGGACCTGACGGTGGCGGTAGAGGTCGGCATGGTTCTAGCCGCGCTTCTGTATATTCAGCGCGTCTCGCAAACGACGACCGTGTCCACTGTCACCGATGAGTATATTCGCGCTGGGCGCGCGCATATTCTGCAGGACAAGATCGTTCCCGCCTATGTTTCCATCCTGCGCATTCATGGTCCGTTCCTATTCGGCGCAGCTGAAAAACTAGCGGATGAAACCACCGACCTGCGGGATCTCGCGCAAGTCGTGGTGCTGCGCCTGCGCAATATGACGGCGATCGATGCGACAGGGCTGCATGAATTGGAGAAATTCGCGGACCGCCTGCGCGCCTCGGGCCGCACGCTGCTGCTCTGCGGAGCGCGCGATCAGCCCGAGCAGCTGCTGACGCAGTCTACATTCGTCCAGCGTGTCGGATCGGAGAATATTCTGCCGCATGTCGACGCCGCTCTGACGCGCGCCCGAGAAATCGCTGAAAACTTTGGGGGCGTGGGGGAAGAGACCGCACGAGATTTCCAAACTCATGCGCCGGCATAAGTCTAGGACACTGATGGAGGCGATAAGAAACGACGCCTTCGCGGGATGTGCGAAGGCGTCTTCGGGCCAAAGTTACACTCCGGCCAGCGCTGGGGCGGGCGCGCTGAAGTAGGAAGGCTCGTTGCCAGGCTTCCATTTGATGTTGCAGCCGATGCTCGCGCGCTGCTCCTCGGACACTGGATGACCGCTGAGAACGGAGTCAAGCGCGCCGCGCAGGTCCTTGCCGGTCACGGGGATGTCGCTCTTCGGGCGGCTGTCGTCAAGCTGACCTCGGTAGACGAGCTTGTGACCATTGTCGAAAAGAAAGAAGTCAGGTGTACAGGCGGCTTGATAAGCCTTGGCGACGGACTGATCCTCGTCAATCAGCACTGAGAAGGAGTAATCCTGCTCCTGCGCCCAAATCTTCAGGTTCTCCAGGGAATCCTCTGGATGAGTCTCCACATCCGTTGAGCTGATTGCGGCGATGTGAACTCCCTGGTCGGCGTAATCACGTGCGATCTGTCCCAACTCCTGCTGGATATGTTTGACGAAGGGGCAGCGCGGGCTGACGAAGGCTACCAGCAGGGCCTTTGCGCCATGGTAATCTTTCAACGAGACAGTCTCGCCGGTGACGACGTCGGTCAGATGAAAGTCAGCGGCGGGCGTGCCGAGAGCAAGCATGGTCGAAGGTGTCGCGGGCATAAGTGTGGTCCTTTCTGATGCGGGCGTAAAACGACAAAAGAGGCTAGGATCACCGGGATGGGTGAACCTAGCCTCAAGTTGTCTGGTCGGCTAACACAGCGGCAATACTAAGCAAGTAAAGCCATATCAAAACTATTGTTACGACGTCATTATACTGGCGCATCCCAATTTCGTCAAGACTTTGGAAAGAATTTACAGCAGGTTCAGAACGACACCGGCGGCGGTCCGACTTCGGCAACGCGGCGCAGCGACTTCAGCCACTCATGCTGCACTACCTCCAAACCATGAGACATGGAGCGGTGCAGGAGACGAGGAACAAATCCCGACAACGTCTCTTCGACGCGCACCAGACAGCCGCCGCTATCTTCCATCAGCAGCCACTCCTGAAATCCGGCCAGCCACAGCCCCTCCACCCTCCAGCCGATTCTTGCGTAAGGCAGGTAATCGGTTACCGTACTCAAAAGAGTATAGCTGCTGCGGCGCCATTGAAACGACGTGCCCAGCATCAACTCCGTAGCGGCGGGATCCAAAAGAATAATATCGGAAAGATATGGATTGTATCGCGACCATAGCTGTACATAAATCAGCCAGTGCCAGATGATCGCCGGCGAAGCAGAAATGTATAGCTCATGAAAATTATAAACCGGCGCCTTTTCAGGCGTCAGATCAGGCGGCCATGGAACCGGCAAGTGCGCGCTGCTCATCCCAGTCTCCTGTCTCAGCATCACCAGCAGCGCTTTGGAAAGATCGAACGCGGCCCGAAGGACTACAATTCACACGGTTTTTCATGAATACGAATACCCAAGTTTAAAAGATCCGCGCTTGTGTCTGAACATCTTTATGAAAGATGTCGTCTGAGACAGTAGAAAAGTCAACGATTAGCTTTCTATAACTATACCCTTGCCTGTTGCAATTACGCATATACTTAAGGTACATTAATTATTAATTCGCGAGATCTCACATTTAGATTGGCTTCCATGAAACGCATAATCCCAATAGTCATCGTCGTTGTCCTGATCGGAGCGCTGATCGTCTGGCGATTGAACGTCAACAAGGCGGATGCGACTAAGTTGCAATCCGACCGTGGACGCGGGGCGGCAGTCGTGGCGGCCTCCAAGGCCACGGTGCAGGACATCGTCAAGACATTCCAAACAACAGCAAATATTGAATCGCCGCAGACTGTGAAGCTTTCGCCCAAAGTCGCGGGGCAGATCGTCATGCTAGCGCTCCACGAAGGCGACTCCGTACGGCGCGGCCAGATCGTGGCGAAGGTGGACGACACCGAGCTTCAAGCCACCGTCCGCAAGCAGGTCGCTACGGTGGCGCAGGCGCAGGCGCGGCTTCTTCAAGCGCAGGCGACCCAAAACACCGTTGGCGTCGGCGTCGGCACGCAGATCCAGCAGCAGGCGGCGGGCGTCGCCGCCGCGCAGGCGGACTACGCTCAGGCCCGTCAGACCTACAATGCGCAAGTGGCGACGGCCGACGCGGCCGTTGCGGACGCGCAGAGCAAAGTCGGGGTGGCGGATGCCCAAATCGCCAACGCGCAGGCCGGCGTGCGCAGCGCGAACGCGAACTACGACAACGCCAACACGCAATTGACGCGCACGACTTCGCTGCTTCAGCAGGGCGCCGTCGCGCAGCAGGAGGCCGACACGGCGCGCACCACAGCCGCCGTGCAGAAGGGCAACGTCGATGTCGCGATCGCCCAGCTGAATTCCGCGAAAGCCAGCCGGGCCTCCGCGCAGTCCCTGCTCGAATCGGCGCGCCATCAAGCGCAGATCGTACGGACAACGCAGAAGACGACCATCGCATCCTCGCTGACCAAGGTCACGCAGGCGCAGGCGGCTCTGCGAAACGCCAAGGCGAACACTA
>JAOQAA010000686.1 GCA_025963815.1 Capsulimonas sp. | reverse complement strand
GCCATTGTAAGTAGCGGACGAGCCAAGCTCACTCGACACATAGGCGTTGCCGTAGCTGTCCAGGCCACCCGTCGAGAACGTCGTGCCAGTGGTATAGATGGCGTTCACGTTATAAGGCGTGGCGCCCGTCGCGCTGATCGTGATCGTCAGCGTGAGGTTGCCCGTTCCGCCCGCGTTGGTCGCGCCGAGGGTAACGGTGAATGTCCCCGAGACCGTCGGCGTTCCCGAGATCAGGCCGGTGCTCGTATTAACAGTCACACCTGTCGGCAGACCCGAAGCGCTGTAGCTCGTCGGGGAGTTGCTCGCAGTGATCTGGTAAGAGAACGCCGTGCTGATCGTTCCCGACGCCGTCGAGGCGCTGCTGATGACTGGCGCCGAGGGTGCGCCGGCGCTGACCGTGATCGTCAGCGTTTTGTTGCCCGTGCCGGCGCCGTTGGTTGCGCCCAGCGTAACCGTGGAGGTTCCAGACGCCGCAGGCGTTCCGGAGATCAGGCCGCTTGTGGCGTTTAGGGACAGGCCGCCCGGCAGTCCGGAAGCGGAGTAGGTCGTCGGGCCGTTGCTGGCCACGATCTGATAGGAGAATGCGGCGCCGACCGTCCCGGTGGCCGTAGCTCCCGAGGTGATGACCGGAGTGACGGGGCCGGAGCCGCCGTACTCATAAGCGCCTTCGTCCAGCGCGGCGCCCTGCGGGCGCGCCGATCCGTTGAGGTCCGTGCTGGGATGCGCGACCGTGGTCGGCACGGCGTTGACTGCGGCTGAAGAAGAGGTCAGCGAGTAGTCGCCGGCGCTCGCATTCGTGAAGCCGACCGTGCTCGCGGCCGCTGCGATCAAATTGTACGACGAAGACGCGGGCGCATTGTCGCTCAGCCAGTTGCCGGAGTCCACGATAATGTTGCCGTAAAGGCTCAGATTGCTGCCGATGTTCTTGATAACCGCGTCGCCAGAGTTGGCGTCGTTGACGAACGTGTTGAAGCGAATGACATTGTTCGCGCCGTTGTTTTGGACCGCCGCTTGATACAGCCAATAGCCGACATTCACCTTGTCCATCAGTATGTTCTGAAGGGTGGAGTTCGAACTGGTCATGTTGATGGTTGCGGTGGCGTCGTTGCTCGCCGTCGCGCCCGGTCCCTGCATATGGAGACCATCCACAAGTATCCCGGTTCCCTCCATGTAGAGCTGATTGTTCTGAAGGAAACCGCCGGTCACCGTGAGCGTCGCCGGATGGCCTGCCTGGTTAGACTCCGCATTGCTGAGGGTCCAGTGCGCGCCGGGGCCGCCCGCCGCCGTGCTGAGCGCCGAGCAATGGTCGAGCCAGACCGAGCCGACATTGGAGCCGTGCGTGGTGAAGAACTCATAGCTTGTGTCGACATAGGGACTGTTATGGAACGTGTTGTCCATATAGTCGCCGATGCAGTAGTGATACTCGGAGGTCTGACCGTTCATGCCGGTGCTGTTATCGCCGTAAGACACATAAGCGCTGTAGCCGTTCTGATTGGGCATCGGATAGGCCGCATAGCAGTTGTTATGGACGACCTGGGTCGAGTTGATGCAGCCGAAGTTGTGTTTGCCGCAGCGATACGATTCGATGTTGTTCAGTACGATGTCGCTGCCGTTCATGACGCGCACGCCATACCCGCCGTCGATTTTCGCCGATTCATCAGCGATCAGATTGGTGAACGTCAGATGATTATGCAGACTGAAGTTCTGTGCGTTACCGTTGCAAATCACGTCTTCCCGGCTGGCGACTGTGTAAACCTTGCCGTCCGTGTTCGGGTTGGTTGTCACGCTGATCTTGAGCGTGTTGCCATCCCAAGAGAACGAGTTCGGAATGCTCTCCACAGGCTGATTGGCGTTGGGGTTCGCCGGAACCAATGCGACATGGTTGACATAGACCGCGTTGACCTGCGACGTATAGGGATGCGTGTAGATCGTACCGGTCGTATTGGTCCAGCCGGAGTTCGCCACGGGATCGCTGCCCCAGAACTTCGGCTTGGCGCCGGAGCCGTAGTCGGCGAAGGTGATGTGGCTGCCGGCCGTTCCGTCGCCGCCCGTCGGGTTCAGCGACTCACGCCATTCGCCGCCGCGTTGGAACAAAATAGAGTCGCCCGCGCTAAAAGTAGTCGAGTTGACCTTGGCGGCCGTTCTCCACGGTGCGCCCGTGGATGTTCCCGCATTCGTGTCGCTGCCCGAGGGGCTGACATAGTAGGTCGCGGCATGGAGCGGGCCGCCGGCGATGGCGACCATGCCCACGGCAAGAGCGAAGGGCGTGATGAGACGTGCGACGCGTGCGCGGCATGTCGCCGCGAAATCACGTCCTAGGGATTGACTTTCTTCGTGATGATTGCGTGTCATTTCATCTCCTTGAAATATCGATTCGTTCTCGATCTGTTACGGAGCCGGTGTCAAATTACTGGCGGGAATGACTTGCCGGGCCAGCGCGCCGCTGTTGCTAAGCCATTCCAATTTCGCGGTGGAGCCCCCTTGGAACTGGCGGAATTGCAGTTCGATGGTGTATTTTTGGCCGGCGAGCAAACTAATGACCCCAAAATTGTCCTGCGGGCCGTGCGGTCCCCAATTGTCAACGAGCAACTGACCATTTACGTAAAGCCGCGCGCCGTCGTCAGAAGTCATGTGGATCTGATAGGAATCCGTGATTGGCGGAGTGATATATCCTGTCCATTTGGTTGAATAGTAGCTGCTGTGTACGGCGGGCGCTGGCGACGTTCCGTTCGCCCAGTTGAAGTTCACCGTCGGGTCCATGCGCGTCAGCGCCAATGTGGTGAACGATGTCGCGCCGCCAGTCGGATCGTTGTAGTACTGCGCCTTCAGGCCCGTCCCAATCGCGGCGTCGGTATAGACGCTTTGCACTTGACTGTTCTGCGGATCGTTCCACCAGCCACGGTACATCAGCATATCGCCGCGCTTGACGGAGTTGACAAGCGTACTGTGCTGGCCCGTCAAGTCGCCGTCTGCGGTGTAGATCGCGCTGAACGCCGTTGGGTAGGTCCAGATCGCCGCCAGCGGATCACCGGTCGCGCCGTTGGTCAGCGCGCCGTACGGCACGGTGTAAGCGTAGTACTTGGGGTTGGCGTGCTCAGGGATGATCAGCACGCCCGGCTCGGCGTCGGCCACTTGCTTGAAGATGGAAGCGTCGTAGGGCGCATTCGTATCGCCGTTCGAGTCGACATAGAAGATCGAGCATCCCCAGCGCTGTTTGGCGTAGTTGATCTTGTTGATGATCTGCGTGGCGGGGTTCGCGACTTCATTCTGCTGCGGCGACGGGCTGGTCACCAATTGCTGCGGACGAACGCAGACGCCGACGCGCAGGCCCGCAGTTCGGAACTTCTGGAAGAAAGCGTCGGCAATCGAATCCATCTCCGGCGCCCGGACACTGAGCTGAGTCGGATCACCGACATAGCTGGTCGGATGCGAGAATTCCTGCCCCTCAACATCCCAGATAATCACGCCCTGCGAATTCATGCTTTGGAGGATCGGGATACTGTTGTCGGCGACTTGAAGCAGTCGCTGCTGAAGGTTAGCCACGCCCGCCGGCGTGGTGATATCCACATAAGGATCGTTCAAAAACCAGCCGCGCGGGTTGGTGGCGGGATGCGTCTGGCTGGTCGCCAAAAAGATCGCGCCGATAGACCGATGGTCCGGCCAGGTTACCTGCGACGGCCACGAAGCGCGGAAATTAGAGTACACATCTGGCGCAAGCGCCACTCCCGTCGATCCCGTGGCGCCGAAGCGCAGGGAGACGTTGAACGTATCTGAGGCGCCGTGCGCGATCGGCCGATTGAAGACCGGATAGTTCGGCGGCTGGTTCGGGCGCGGAATCGTCCCCGTCCAGATCTCGTAGCGCTTGTAGTTCGCCGTATCGGGCGAGATCGTGTAGAAGCCGCTATAGAGATTCTTTGTGACGTCATCGCTGCTCAGCGCCAGCGATCCCGTTCCATAATCCGCGACCTGAACGTTGGGGCCATCAGACGTGTATCCCACATGCGGCGTGTTGGCGTCGTAGCCCACAGGATAGTTAGGAAACCGAACGTACAGTGGGAAGACGTTGACTCCATTGATCGTGTCCCCCGCTGTGGTGTTGGTCACGGTCACGCTCATGTTCAGCCGTGTGGAGGTCGGCTGCGTATAAACGCACTTCACGGTCCCCCAATCATAAGTGAGGGTCAGTGTTTTCGTCGTCGAATTCCAGCTCGTGGTGTAGCCGCCGTCCCAGCTGTACTTGTCCGTGACCGTACCGTTCGCCGCCTTGCGTTCGTACTCGTAGACAGTAAAGGCGTCCTGCCCGTTGGCGTTCGTATCGGCAAGCGTCACACCGTTGTACGCCAGGGTCGCGATCCCTTGATTGCCATAGGTGACGGAAAGCCCCTGCGCGGAAGCGTGTGCGGCCGCGAATCCAATGATTGCAATGGTAACAAAACCATCGCGTAATTTTCTGCTGGTCGATCTTGCTTTGTCTTGAGAGAAATGCATTGCTTCGATCCTTTCAGAAATAGGGCGCATTCGCCCCACATTTTACAAATGTGGGGTGTCTGTCTCGATCGTGATTTGCCGATAGTCGTGCCGCTCGATTGAAAGCGTCACCTGTCCGTCCGAATTTGCAGAGAGAGGCGTTCCCGTCTCGGCGTCCGACACGCGCCAATGCGAAGCCGCCGGAAGACCGAGCGACTTTGCGTCGATCTTCAAAGAAGCGTCTGTCTTGTCGCCCGTATTGGCGATGACGATCAACGCCTTGCCGGGCCGAGTCCAGCCGGAGACGTAGATATTGGGAGTCGTAGACAGCAGGCCGCCCGTCTTGTCCCAGTATCCGTGAAACTTCACGTCGCTCGCCTCCATGCCGAAGTGATCGCGGGCGATCCACGCTTCTTGGTTCAGACCGTTTGGATTGGCGGAAGCCAGGACATCGTTCACTAAAAGCATGCCGGTGTAGGCGCGCATCGCCTTCTTGAGCTTGTCATGATCCCAATTCCCCTGGTACTCCTGAAGGAAGTTGACGGGAGAGCCCCACTGCTCCGGGTGATCCATGCGCAGACGCTCCTGCGACCAGAAGTCCATGAAGTCCTTGCCCATCTCTGGATAGATCACGTGATGCTCGCCATCCAGCGCGATATCCGCCGCGCCCATCCAGGGCGCGATCAGATGGTTAGTCATATGCAGCACGATCTTGCCGCTCTTACCCTGCTCCGCGAAGGCGGCGCGCATTCGCAGGAAATAGCGCCGTGTATCGAACATCTGGTAAGCGGGCTGCACCCGGCCATCTGGCAGCAAGTAGCCGTGACCAGCGTCGATATTGTCGTCGGCAATGGGGTAAACGTTGTCCACATAGAAGCCGTCGATGTCGGCGTCCTTGGCCCAATGGCTCAGCTTGTAGATCATGAAATCCTGAAGTGTTTTGCCGTACGACAGCCCCTTGCTGACGCGCGTGCGCCACTCTTCATTGAAGTAGGTCAGTTCTGGGACAAACTGCTCGCCCATATTGATATGCTCGAAGTACGGAACGGCGTTGGCGCGATACTTCGCGAAGCCAAAGGTCCCAGCGTTGGTTTCCTTGTGACGCGCCTCGACCATCTCGCGGCTTTTGGCGGGATCGAGCGGGAACGGCAATGAGCTGAAGATCAGGCCCATCGCGCCCGCCTTGCCCTGAGATTCCACCTGCGCCCAGTCTTTGAACGAGTCGCCGGTCCACCAGGTATCCATCCGCCAATGCGCGGGCATCGGTTTCACGGGAGTGGCTTGGAATGCAAAAGTGATGGTGCGGGGGGCGTTCAGCGTAAACTTCTCGCCAATCAAGTTCAGCACCAAGTCCGTGCTGCGCGCCGAGTCTCTGCGAACCTCGATCGCCGGCTTCGTATTGCTCGGAACCCAGCCCTGGTCGCTGTCCGCGAACCAGCAGACGCCACGCTCGGTATTTCCAATCCAAAGATACGGAATAAAGGAGCCGATCTGCATCGGCTGACCATCCACACGCCGCGAATCCCAGAGCACGCCGTTCTTGCCGTGCGGCAGGAACCGATCGTCGAAGCCGTAACGAATCCCCTCCCCGCCCGCATGGAGATAATCGGCGGCTTCATTTCGCAGTGGGACGACCAGCTTCAGCGAATTGACATTCACAGAGCCATGCGGCGTCAGGGTCATTTCGACCTTGTACATCCCGTCGAACTCGGTGGTGACCTTGCTGGAGACGGAGATCTTTCCCAGCAGATCGGCGGTGTGGACGACTACGCGATGCGGGGCGGAGGACAATGTCTTTAGCGCCGGCGCTCCGGCCTTTAAGGAGATCCCATTCCCGAAGTCGGCGGCGAGGTAAGCGTCACCCGCCAGCAGATTATGTCCCTGCGCCGTGATTTGCCGAGGCAGGCCGGCGGCGCCGACCGTCATCGTGCGGCCCCAGACGCCAAACTTGCCTGCCTGATACGTTACCGGAGTCCAGGGCGCAATGACCTTCTCAATATCGCCGAGCTTCGTGTTCCACCAGGGGAACGACGCCGGGTCTTTCTTGGTGAACTTGCTTTCCCGTGTGAACAAGACGTTATTCGCGCTGTCATACGCCGTCAGCTGAGTTGTATAATCCCCGGCGGCGACGTTGGGCAGATGGACGAGATCGCGAACGTAGTTTAGAGAATCTAAGTGGACGTCTTTCTCGGCGAGCGTCTTGTTCTTGCTGTCCCGCACGGCGACGTGGGCGCGCGTGATCTTGGCGCGGTCGTCGTAGTCGATGAAGTCGCCAGTAACGCGGACATAGTCGCGGGCTGGGTTGTAACCCAGCGTGAGATCGACTTTGTCGCCCTTGTCATCAAGCGTCTGGGTCAGCGCTTCGTCCGTTCCCCATTGACGGTGGGCGCTCCAGTCCAAATAGGTCTGAGCTCCATCGGCGCTCGTCACATGGATACGGAACGCGCCGTCGCCGGGCTTATCCAGATCCAGCATGGGGGCGAGAGACGCCTCCTGCCCAGCCTTCACAGCGATGTTGCCTTCTTTGTGAACGCCGCTGTCGCTGTCGAAGCGCCAGTGCAGGGTCTGGTCCTGTTTTCCCCACGCCGCAAGCTGCAAGCCAAGCGTTTTCGATTGCTCGTTCCCCGCCGACAGGAAATGGATTGCGGGC
>JAOQAA010000682.1 GCA_025963815.1 Capsulimonas sp. | reverse complement strand
CGTACGGATGCGCGGGGCCGGCGACCGTAAGCTTCGCCTCATAAAGCCCATCCACGATCTTGCCGATGAACTTCATGTTCGCCGTAATCACATCCGTTTCGCCCACCAGTCCATTGGTGAAGAGGCGGACGTAACAGACTCGAATGTTGCGTTCTTTCGCGGCGCGCACGAAACGCTCCTGCGCGGTCGGCTCATCCATCGTTCCCATCTCATCGTTGCCGATGCTGTGGACGCGCACCAGATGATCCGAGGCCATGCGGGAAAGTTCGGCGTCGCCGAGTGTCTTGGCGAACTCGACGCTGCCATAAGTGAATCCGGTCGTATGGATCGCGTCGGCGGTCGCCATGAGCAGCGGCCGGTTGCCGAGCACGGCTGAGCCGGAGAAGATCAGCGGCCCGACGCCGTCGCCGCACTGCTGCTTGACCTTTTCCAGCTCCCATGCAATGCTTTGCGGCGTGACGCCCGTATAGTTGAGAAGACGGGGAGCGACAAGCAGGTGGTTGCGCCGAACCGTCTGCACGACGTTATCGTCCAGCCCGATCGGCAGTCCATTGAACTGTCCCCAGGGGGCGCCGACTTGAATGGAACCGTCCGGCAGCTTCGTGACCTTGAGCTTTGTCTTGTACTGAAACGCCTCCTCCACCCGCTGCTGCTGATCGGTGAAGCCCGGCGTGAAAGTCAAGATTGTATTGTTTGCGACCCGGCGATAGCTGAGCACGCCGTTGCCGCGCAGCGACTCGAGTGTGTCCTCGCTGACGGCGATCGTCGTGACGCCTGCTTCGCGTTTGTGCGGTCCATCGGTGACATCGCCCGCGTGGTGCAGCTGTGTGAGGACGTTGTCGATCGGCAGGCTCGTGGTGTTGGCGAGCTGCTGCGCGTCCGCCCAGTCCACCACGATCTCCACGCGCTTGTTGCGCGCTTCGGCTTGAAGGCGGTGTGTGAAGGTGACGCCGGCGGCGGCGACGCCAATAAGAATCAGCAGAATCAGGATCTTGTTTTTTGACAATGGATGGCTCTCGAAAAGTGACGGTAACTAATGTTGTATAGGTCTTGTAGCCGGCGATTAAAATCGCGCCTAGAAGTGCACGATGTGCCCCTCCGGGCACTCCAGATTGTACCGATTGCGTTTGTTTTCTGGGGTCCACGGAGGTGGACATCGTGCACTTCTAGGCGCGGTTTTAACCGCCGGCTACAAAACATGTGCAACGTCAATGGTCAGGTAAAGTGCGGCGGGCTGTTACGAATAACCGCGCTCGATGGGGGGCGCGGTGAACATTTCCGCCCGCCGGCTTTGCCGGCGGGCGAGGCGGCGGCCGCCAAAGAGATGGATCAGCAAAAGGCCCATCAGGAAACCGCCGATATGAGCAAACGTCGCGACGCCTCCGGCGCGCTCCATGCCGATCCCGAACAGTCCCTGATAGAGCTGGAGCGCGAACCAGAAGGCCAGCACCCAGCCGGCGCGCAGCTCGACAAAGAATCCAAACCAGCTGATGGGAACCAGAGTCAGCACGCGCGCGCTGGGGTACAGCAGATAGTACGCCGCCAGCACGCCCGCGATCGCGCCGGACGCCCCCACGACGGGAATGAGCGAGTTTGGGTCCGTCGCGATCTGCAGCACGGTGGCCGCGAGGCCGCAGGTGAGATAGAAAAAAACGAAGCGGGCGCGTCCCAGCGCATCCTCGATATTGTTGCCGAATACCCATAGAAACAGCATGTTGCCGCCGAGGTGCATCAGCCCGCCGTGCATGAACATGGAGGTAAAGATCGTGATCCAGAGCGGGTGGGGGCTAACGCCATAGGGAAGAACATGGGCGGCGTGCTGTCCACGCATCAAAACATGTCCGGATTCCGACAATGGCAAACGTCCCACGAGATCGACATGGTGGGTGATCTCAAACGGAACGGCCGCCAGGGATGGGTCGAGGGGAAGCTTCCACTGCGCGAGGAACATCACGATATTGAGCGCGATCAGCGCGATCGTGACGGCCGGGAATTTCTCCGTGGGTTGGTTGTCGCGCAGCGGGATCAAAACAGAATCTCCACCGGGCATTCTAGCATAGCGGAGTTTCCGGTGTCAATTGCGAGCATGGGGGGCTTGGTAGGCTATAATAGAAGTATTCGTGCAATTGTCCCGTTATTTCTACTTGGTAAACGTCATCTTCCATTGCGAGAAAGGCCCCGTAACCTATGAGCGCCGAAGGCCCCATCGGCGAGATTGTGGAGACATCGACGACGACGTTTGTCGCGCAGTGTCTCGAAGTCCCGCGCGAGATCATTCCCAAGCTCTACGACCCACCGCCGTTCGGCTCGTTCGTAAAGATCGGCAAGCCCAGGGCCGCCGCACTCGCCGTTGTCGCTCCCCAGGCTCTCCTGACTTCGGACGAGGACGAGCCGGACCCCTTTGCGCTGCCCATGGGCGCGGAGCTTCCGACAAAGGACGCCATTCTTCCGCCAGCAGTCTATGCACTGGTGTTCGGGTCGGAGACGGCGTCGCTGGAGCAGGGGCGCCGCCCATCGGCGCTGGGATATGAGGA
>JAOQAA010000660.1 GCA_025963815.1 Capsulimonas sp. | reverse complement strand
GGGCTCCCATAATAGCGGCCGCGTCATATTGCTGAGACGGCGCTTGGATCGTTGCATTCATGACGTTTTTCCTCACAATCATCGTTTCCCCGGAGTTCAGGGATCAATCAATAAAGTCACACTTTGGATTTACCCTCTGATCGCCACAATGGAACTTGGAAACGACACAAGGCGCGACGAAAGTGGCGCGTCGGACGAAGTCATGGTAAAATAACAGGACTGTTTACCCGTCGCCTCCTAGAAATAAATGCTTTTATGAACTCGGCAAACCCCATTGACGAACTCCGGCGCCTGGAGGCCTTGCGCCGTTACGATATTCTGGACACCGCCCCCGAAGAACGATACGATAATATCACCGAGCTTGCCGCCACCCTGTGCGATGTCCCTATGTCCCTGGTGAGCCTTGTCGACGAGAACCGTCAATGGTTCAAGTCCAAGGTCGGCTTGACCATCGGCGAAACACACCGTAACCTCTCCTTCTGCGCCCATGCTATTCTTCAGGAGGCGCCGATGATCATCACCGACGCCACCACCGACCCTCGGTTCTCGAACAACGATCTGGTGACGGGTGAGCCGCATATCCGTTTTTACGCCGGCTTTCCGCTGACGAACGATGAGGGGTACTCACTTGGAACTCTCTGCGCCATCGATACGAAGCCGCGCACGCTGACCCCCATACAGATCAAGGCGATGAAGGTTCTGACACAGCAAGTCATGACGGAAATGCACTTGCGGCGTTCCCTTACGGCCCTCACGGACATGTTCGAGCAAGTAAGACGAGGCGAGGAAGCGGTCCATGCCATGAAGGCCGCGATCCTGGACGCGGCGCTCGACGGCATCGTCACCATCGACGCGAACGAAATCGTTTGCGAGTGGAATCCCGCAGCGGAGCAGATTTTCGGCTATTCTCACGACGAGGCGGTCGGGCGGCCGCTGTCCAGCCTGGTAGTTCTTGCGACTCACGAAGAGGGCCGCCCGACAGGCGTTGCAGAACTGCTGAGCTCCGGATCGGACATCGCGCGCAGCAAACGAGTCGAGGTGATCGGTGTCGGCAAGGATGGGCAGGCGTTTCCTATTGAGCTGTCCGCAGTCGCGGTTTCAATTCACGGACGCCCCCAGTTCACCGTTTACCTGCGCAACATCTCCGATCGCAAGCAGGCTGAAGCGGAGAATGCGCGCCTGCTGGAAAAGACACAAGGCGACGCGAAGTGGCGCTGGACGTTTCTGCGCGACGTGCTTCAGGGAGTGACAAACGGCGTCCTGCGACTCGTCGACGACCCCGCCGAGCTCCCTCCCTACCCCAATCGACTCGATCCCATTACCAGCGAGCGCCTGAGTACGCTGCGTCATGAGGCCATCGACGCCGCAGAAAGTATCGGATTTCCGAAAGACCGTATCTACGATCTCTCGACGGCTGTCGGTGAAACGGCAATGAACACTATCGTCCACGCACAGGACGGACGATCCTGCGTTTCGACAATTGACGGCAATATCGTGCAGGTTTGGATCGAGGATCGCGGCAAGGGCATTCACATCGACAACTTGCCCCGCGCCATGCTGGAAAAAGGCTTCACCACCGCCAACAGCTTTGGCCATGGCTTGAAGCTGACTCTGGAGACCGCCGACCGCGTGTGGCTGCTCACCAACGAAAATGGCACGACGGTTGTTTTGGAAAAAGACCGCGAAGAACCGATCCCCGACTGGCTCACCTGACCCAGCGCCCTTTCTAGACATAAACGGCCCTCCCAATTACCTGATTAGGAGTTTTTTTTTGCTGTCGGTACAGTTCGGCATAACTTCGACGCTTGAGCATGAAGCCCGTAATTCACGTGTAAATTATTTCACAAACACGAACAAGCCTGTCTGCTTGGCACACTTCTTGCAGCACGTACTAATCACAGATATTGCAATTTTACATTAGGAGAGACCAAGCATGAAATACGCACTCTTAACACTCGGCGCGGCGGCCGCGCTGGCGTTCGCCGGCAGCGGCGCATCCGCACAAGGCATCGGTGACCCGGATTCGGACGTTTTTGTGGTTGCGGACTCGTACGGTACGGGCTTTATTGTCTTTGCCGGTGGCGGCGGCGGAGTGCTCGATTCCTTTATCGCTCCCGATCCCGGCCCGGGCGGCAATTCGGCGGCGCTTACCTATGATCTGGATGGCCCTCCCTCCATCGTCGCGGGCGATGTCCTTCTTGTAGACCCGACCGGAACGTATTATCCGGGCTTGATCCGCTTCAATCCTGGGGACGCGGATAGCTCCGCCACATTCGTGTTTTACTCGCTGGAAAACGGGCCACTCAGCGGTCCGACAGCTGGTTACCCGACTTTCACGGTAGCCTTCGACGGTCCTGGCGGCCTGGCCGATTATCTCCCTGGCGTGAATGACCCCGGCTACGTCGAAGGCTTCCAGGTGGAGTATCTCTTCCTGAGCCCGAGCGCCGTCCCGGAACCCTCCGCGCTCGCCGCTCTCGGCTTCGGCGTTCTGGGCATCGCGACGCTCGTCATCAAGTCCCGCCGCCGCCGGCCGCTCGTGTTCTAATTTCCTGTCACAAAATGTTCCCACACTTTGCCCTCGCCGTCGATTTTCGACGGCGGGGGATTTTTTTCGAATTTTGCAACCAAACGGCCGCCCCCGTGTCTTAAGAGATAGCTGACTTCTTGACAACAAAGGCATTCCCATGACTTGGCGACTGAACCGATATCCGATCCTCATGATTTTGATCGCGTTGATCCCGCTGGGTATCTACAACATCTATCACGACGTCAAGTCCGAGTTTCGGGATATCAACGTTCAGGGTGACTTGCGCGCACGCTCGCCCGGCTGCGTTCCCGGCGCGGAGAATATCGATCCTTCACTCGCGCCATGCACCGACGGCCCCGCGACAGTGGTCGATGTGACCTCACGGCATGAAGGCTCAAAGGTCTACGTCAGCGGCGTCACGGTGTATGGGCTCACCATCCGCGATCAATGGGGTAATCTCCATCACTACGATCACGTCTGGGAGAACTTCGCCGCTTCCCGCAGACCCGGCGAAATCGTTTCCGCGAAATATTGGCGTGGCCAAATTCAGGATCTGACAGCGGGAAGCGATCACTATATCACCTACGAGATGTCGCCGAAATCTCATCGTACGTTTGCCGCGATGTATGTTTGGCTGTTTGTGTCGCTATTCATCGCGCCGGCGCTGATTCGATTGGTTTGCGTATTTTGGGAGCCTCGCCCGCGCGCATATGCGCTATTTTAGTGGATAACGGGAAAATTGACGCGAAGGTATATTAAAGCTATCTCGTTTTGATTGTCGATTGAGGTAATCCGTATGGCTTCCCTACCCGCAGTTTACTACACACCGGAACAATATCTGGAACTGGAGCGAAGCGCCGACCATAAGAGCGAATATTACTCAGGGCAGATATTCGCAATGGCCGGCGCCAGTGAGGAGCATAATACAATCACGCTCAACATTGGCGCTGAGCTGCGGGCGGCCCTGCGTGGGCGTGATTGTCGTGCGTATGTCAATGACATGCGCGTACGCGTCAGTCAAATGGGGCTTTACACATATCCCGATGCTGTGGCGGCGTGCGGCGAGAGAATATT
>JAOQAA010000219.1 GCA_025963815.1 Capsulimonas sp. | reverse complement strand
CTCAACGATAACGGCGATTTTCTTCATTGAAACAAGCCCATGGTCCACATCTCGCCCAGAGTGAACCCTTTCTTGAAATGCTCTCGTTCTTCACGCTCAGCCGCGCGGCAGATACGCGTGTTTCCATCATCCTCCCGGGCGCAAAGCAGCAATTCTTCGGGCTCGAGATAATCCAAAAAGCCGGCGTGATGCGTGGTGATTAAAAGCTGACCGTGTTGAGCAGCGGAACGGAAAAGACCCACCATGCTTTCGGTTAGATGGGGGTGCAGCCCGTTCTCGGGTTCTTCAATCATGGTTAGCGCAGACCTCCGGGCGCACCACTCGGCGAGTACGATGAGAGTAACCAGACGCACCGTGCCATCCGAAACCAAGTCGGGATTGAGCATTCGAGACAAGCCTGCCTCTTTGACCCGAAACCCCCACTTCGTCCGACCGTAGGGGAGCGGGACCGCCTGAATATCCTGAAATCCAGGGACGAAACCCTGCACGGCCGAGCGAATCGCGTTCATCACTTCCGGGGAGCCCGTGCGCTCGTCGGCAATTTCGTGGATGATGGCGCCAAGGCGCTCGCCGTTGGACGCGATGCTTTCCCCAAACGTCGCCTCCGCAGGGCGTCGCGCAGCGGAGGGATCGACCGAATAGGTGTTCCAACTCTGAACGTAGGCACGCAGGATGGCCATCGGTTCACCAAGAAACCCGGCCGCTCCAATGAGTTTGGAGCGATTGAGTTCGGTTACAGGCTGGGTAAGATCGGCCGGGCCTCCTGCACCAACCGGATTTTTGATATGCAGCGAATCCAGAGAGCGCGCTGCTCGGAACTGCACCGTCGGGGCTCCAGGCTGATCGATCGTCGCTACGAGTTCCTCCTCCTGAACGACGGCGCGATGATCATTTCCACGCAGATCGAGGACGAGTCGGTACCGGATGTGGCGCACATCAGAGGTTACAGTCCCCTGGACATGCATTACGGCAGCCGCTGGATCTCGGAGGCTCAACTCGAAAATGACTGGCTTCGGCTTCGACGCCTGCCGAAGCCTGAAATTCCGGACTTCCTCCACGCCGCCGAAGGCCGCAGTAGCGGCGTCCAGGTCTTCGAGTAGCGCAATCCGCAGGAAGCGTAGCGCGGCTAAAAGATTCGACTTTCCACTCCCATTTGCACCTACGATGAAATTGAGCGCGCCCAGACGCATGGCGGGGGCGTCCATATCGAAGCTTTTGAAGCCTTGGATGGTCAGCGAATCAATCACGAAGGGAGTCAGTTTGACCAGAGTCGTGAAGGCTAGCAAGGGATGCTCCAACGTTTTCCGCTCTCCACCGCCGTTCGCGCACTTCTTAACCCATGCGCCTGGCGGCGCTGATTCACAGCTGCGAGCAGTACAGAACGAGGTGGATCAGCGGCTCCGGGACGTACCAGGTGACGTTCCGCTTCCCCTGCAGGTAGACGATGACGAATTTGCCGCGGTCGCGCGCGTCGGCTACGGAGGCCCGCGCGCCGCCGTCGCTCTTGTCGATCAGGTCATTGCGATGGAGCCCAGTGGCGAGGTCGACAAACGGTGGCGGCACGAAACCCGGCGGCACGAACTTCGGCGCGCCGCGTCCAGTGAAGGCGGTGGAGATGACCCGGTTGGCGCCGTCGACCAGCAAGTAGACGTGCGTGTTGGCGCCGATGCCAAGCGAGCCGCGATCGTATTTGCGAAACCTGAGCCCGAGCGGGAAGCCTTCCGTGGCGATGGTGAACTCGCCGGCCAGCCCAAAGCCGCCCCCCACCTGCTTGGCGATGGCCGCCTCCGCGGTTTTGAGCGGCGTGAGATAAGCGACGCCGGGAAACACTTGCGCGTCCGGATGCAACTCCAGGTCGGCCGCCGGCTTGCCGTACTGCGCGAGGCAGAGGCGCAGATCCGCCATGTCGCGGTTCGCGGCGCGCGCCGGCCCGGTGACGCGCTTGTCCCAACCCGCCTCCAGCAGGATGCCATTGGCCGCCACTCCGTTGGCCGGCGGCGGCATGGACTGCTGGGTGGAGACTCCCGGCGTCACGGACGCTCCCGGCGCACCGGGCACCATCGGCGCGGCAGGCCGGCGATTGAGTCCCGACCCGCCGAGCCCACCCGTTTTGAGCTGAGCGTGGGCCGCCAGGGCAGGCAGTAAAAAGAGGAGGAGGAGTGCGGCGCGTTTCATGAGATTCAGATCCTTGTGGGAGCCCTTTGGTGCGCGCCCGTCCGCTTCTCTCCGCTCTGCGCAGGTCTGACAAGCTTGAAAGTCAGCGCTATTGTGGCCGCACAGCTCCCCACCCACAGACACAACCGGCCGACGAAAGGGAGTTTCGCGCCGCAAGTGCGTGACCAAACCCGCCGCTCCTTGCGGTTGGCGACGCAAAGGCTTCCCGTTAACTGCGGTCGTGCACACACTCTCCACGTCCCCATGAGATCTCTTCGTTCTCCCTTGCTGCTATTCATCGCAGGCCTGCTCGCTCTCTCCCTCCACGCCTTCGCGGCCGCGCCGCTGCCGCCGGATCTCGCGCCTTACTTTACGCCGCCGGCGGACCTGACGGCGCCGGACCCCGCGCTGCGCTCGCCGCTGCAATTTGCCGATGGGACGATCGCGAAGACGCCGGCGGATTGGCCGCGGCGGCGCGAGGAGATTCGGCGGCGCTGGACGGAGATCATGGGCGCGTGGCCGGCGCTGCTCGAAAAGCCGAAGCTCACGGTGTTGGAGATGACGCCGCGCGATAACTTTACGCAATGCAGCATCGAGGTGGAGATCGCGGCCGGGCAGATGACGAAGGGGTATTTGCTCATCCCGAATGGCGCGGCGAAATCGCCGGCGGTCTTCGTGCCGTTCTACGAGCCTGAGACGAGCATC
>JAOQAA010000635.1 GCA_025963815.1 Capsulimonas sp. | reverse complement strand
TGTCCATGGCCTGCTCATTCCCTTCGGTTCGGTAGATAACAGCCTGCCGGACTACCAGGATAAGTTCGCCCATCTCTTGGAACTGCCGATTGCCGGGATCAAGTTCCACAGCGACCTTCAGGAACTTCCCATCGATTCCCCCAAGTTATTCGCCATGATGGGGCAATTGTCGGAATCGCCGCGCCGCGCCCTTCCCGTTTACCTGCACACAGGCAACTTCCCGATCTACCGTCCGTCGGACACGCCCTGGGAAAAAGCGCTCCCGAAACTGCTGGACAAATTCCCGGACATCAATTTCGTCTGCGGCCATAGCGGCTGGGACGCGCCCCGCGCCGCCCTGCGCGCCGCCCTGAACCACCCGAACCTCTATCTTGAGACCAGCTGGCAGCCCCCGCGTCTCATCCGGCGTCTCTGCGACAAGCTCGGCCCAGAGCGCCTGCTGCTCGGCTCCGACTTCCCGCTCTTCTCCCAGGCCCGCGCCATCAAAAACGCCCGCTGGGCGCTAAACGACGCCGAATTCGTCATCGTCAGCTGCGACAACGCCATGCGGCTGCTGGCTCTTTGAGCCCTCACCCTCGTTCCCTCTCCCGGAGGAGAGGGATGTCCAATATTTGATATCCGAACGTTGCTTCGCGCCAATGCTCATTTTTGATCTTGATAATCGTTCGTGAAACACGTTTTGGCATCGACCTTTGGACATCCCTCTCCTCCGGGAGAGGGAACGAGGGTGAGGGCCTACTCCTAAACAATCCCCCCATTGACCCGAATTGCCTGTGCTGTCACAAATGACGACAACTCACTGCACAAGAACAAAACCACGCCGGCGACATCATCTGGTTTCCCTGTTCGACGCAACGCTGTGTTCGACGCCACGCGCGCCTTGGTTTCTTCGCTGGGCGTTTTGCCCGAAAAGTTCGTCTCCGTGAACCCGGGCGAGACAACGTTTGCCCGAATCCCCTGTGGCCCGACTTCCTGCGCCAGCGATTGCGTGAAAAGGATCAAGCCCGCCTTGGATGCGCCGTAGAGCGCCGTCCCGGGCAGGCCTTCATGTCCTGCGCCGCTCGCAATAGAGACGATTGATCCCCCGGAGGGCATGAGCGGCATTACCAGGCGGGTCAGCAGCACAGCACTGGTAAGGTTGGTATCGATCAGCCCCCGCCAATCATCCATGGACGTCTCATTCCAAGCACCTCGCGAACCGATTCCGGCGCTCAAAACGAGAAAATCGATCCGATTGCTCATTATATCCCGAATAGGTCCGGAAAGACTCGCAATTTCTGTCTCTTTCGAGATATCACAGAGAATATTTGCATGTGTCGCATTTGGGCCAGCCCCCTTACGGACAGCGAGCGATTCTTCAGCGGCGGCTTCATCGGAGCGATAAAGCGCAAGCGTGGATGCGCCTGCGGAAGCAAGTATCTGTGAGATGGCGCGGCCGATCCCGCGCGTGCCGCCGGTGATCAAAGCGTTCTTTCCGGACAGATCGATTGGTAACATAGCGGTTCTCCTCTCGGGGCAGTGACAAAAAATCAGCGCCCCGGCGGGTGGCCGGGGCGCTGATCGTTGTTTCGTTACTTGTTGAACGTTGGCAGGAAAGTGTCGTAGAGGTCCTGCGAAACCAGCTTCCACTGCTTGACGGCGTCCTGGATCGGGACCGCCAGGATCTCCGTGCCCTGGAGGGCAACCATCTTGCCGAAATCGCCCTTGTGGACGAGCTCGGCGGCGTGGATGCCGACCCGAGTGCCGAGGATGCGGTCGAAGAGCGTCGGGGAGCCGCCGCGAACCGTGTGGCCGAGAACGACGTCGCGCGTCGGGAATCCCGTGCGCTTTTCGATCTCTTTGGCGATAGCAGGTCCAATACCGACGTCGCCGAGCTGGTGGTGGCCGAAGGCGTCGAGTTCGACGCCTTCGCTCTTTTGCGCGCCCGGGATCTCGACGCCTTCGCTGACGACGACGATGCCCCAGGTCTTGCCGCGCGCGTAGTTCTTCTTCAGTTGTTCGCACATGGCTTCAATATCCACGGCGACTTCCGGAAGCAGAACCCAGTCGGCGGCGCCGGCGACGCCGGACCACAAAGCCATCCAGCCCGCATGGCGCCCCATCACCTCGACCACAATGACGCGGTCGTGCGATTTGGCGGTGTCGCGCAGACGGTCGATCGACTCAAGAGCCACCGAAGCGGCGGAGTCGAAACCGAACGTATAGTCGGTCTTGTCGAGGTCGTTGTCCATTGTCTTCGGCACGCCGACCGTTGGGACATTATGCAGCGTGTAGAGCTTGGACGCGACGCCGAGGGTGTCCTCGCCGCCGAGTGCAACCAAAGCATCCAGCTCGAACTTCTTGATGTTCGCGAGAACGGCTTCTAATTGTGCTTCCTTGCCCGGAGCGAACGGATTCGTTCGCGACGAGCGCAGGATCGTTCCACCCTGATCGATGATGCCCTCGACCCGCTCCAGGGTGAGTGGCTCGGTATTGCCCTCCACGAGGCCCTTCCAGCCCTGCTGGAAGCCGATCACTTCGTCGCCGTATTCCAGCAGGCGGAGCACCGCGCCGCGTATCGCCGGGTTCAATCCCGGGCAGTCCCCACCACCGGTGAGCATTCCGATCTTCATAACCTCTACTGAGTCTCCTTCGCGTAACGTAAATAAGTATTACTAGATTTTGGGCGTAACCAGCCCATAGTTGCCGTCGCGGCGACGGTAGACGACCTGCGTCATATTCGTATCCGAGTCGAGATAAACGTACCAATCGTGGCCGACCAGCTCCAGCATCTGCACGGCGTCGTCGATGCCCATAGGCTTCATCGTCACGGCCTTGGTGCGCACGATGCGCGGGGTGTAGTCCGGCTCATCCTCGGTCTCGGCCGGCAGGATGCCTTCAATCCCGACGCCATTCGTGGCGGGAGTGTTGCGCAGGCTTTCCTGATGGTTTCGCAGGTGAGTGTGTTTGGCCTTGAACTTCTTGACGCGCTGTTCGAGCTTGTCCACGCAGCGATCTAGCGAGGCGTACATGTCCTCGGTGCGCTCTTCGCCGCGCAGCAGCAGCCCGTCGCCCTCAAGGGTTACTTCGACGCGATGCTCGCCGCCTTCGATGCTCTCGACAACGTGCGCTTCGCGAATATTCCCGAAGTATTTCTCGAGCCGCTGCAGCCGCTGTTCGGCATGCTCGCGCAGCCCGTCCGTAACCTTAAGGTGCTTCCCCTTGACATGAACTTGAATGGCCATTGTACTCAGTCCTTCCTTGATGTTCGGAGCGGAGCGTTTGCGCCTTTTCAGTCGCCTCTGTTAATCGCCTTGAGATAGGCAGGCGACTGCATGGGCCGCAATGCCCTGCCCCTGCCCGAGCGATCCCAAACCTTCGTTTGTGGTCGCTTTGATCCCCAGACAGCTCGGCTCGATGCCCAGCAGCTGTACGACATTATTCCGCATTTGCGCCGTATATGGGCCGATCTTTGGCGCTTCCGCAACAATAGTCGCGTCTACATTTTGTACCCGCCAACCCAGCTCGCTCACACGCCGATAAACTTCGGCGAGAAGCATCATACTGTCGGCGCCGGCGTAGGCAGGGTCGGTGTTGGGAAAGAGATGGCCGATATCCGGCAGGCCGGCGGCCCCGAGGAGCGAGTCGCAGATTGCATGCAGCAGAACGTCGGCGTCGGAGTGACCGTCAAGCCCGCGGCCATCGGTCGTCGGGATCTCGACGCCGCCCAAAACGAGACGGCGGCCAAACTCTAACCTATGGATATCGTACCCAAATCCCACGCGCATCTTCGTTTTATTCTGCGCGGGGCGCAAAAGCGCCTCCGCGACCGCGGCGTCCTCGGCGCGGGTTACTTTCAAATTTGTCGATGAGCCTTCGACGAGATGCACGGGAATTCCCAGCCGTTCCACGAGCGAGGCTTCGTCGGTTCCTACAAAATTCTCGCGCGCCGCAGCGGCGTGCGCTTCACGCAGCAGACCGAGCGGAAAGACTTGCGGCGTCTGCACGGCCCACACTCCATCACGATCGATATTGCGCTGCACGGTCTGATTTTCAGACGCGAGCTTCAGCGTATCGGCCACGGGGATCGCCGCGACGGCATTTCCATTGCGACGCTGGCCTTCCATACACCGATCGATGACGGCGTCGGACACCAGAGGCCGGGCGCCGTCGTGAACGAAAACAATATCGTCGTCCGCTCCATTGATTGCGCTAAGTCCAAGCAGCACGGATTCCTGACGAGTCGCGCCGCCTAGGACGACATGCGCTTCGGGGGCGATCGCGTTCACGATCTGGCGGCAGCGGGAAAGATCTTCCTCCCCCGTCACCACCGTGATCGAAGCAAACTCCGATCGTCTCCGAAACGCATCCACCGTCATGCCCAGCATCGGCCGGCCGGCAAGGGACGCAAAGACCTTATTGCCGCTAGTACTGAATCTTGCGCCGAGGCCCGCTGCGGGGATAACCACGTGAATTTGGGTCATACGACTCTTCTTCCTCGTCGCCGTGAGAGTTGCGGATCGACGCGAAGATCATCTTGCCGGCGACCGTTTGCAGCACGCTGCTCGTGACGACATCGAGCGTCTCGCCGATCCGTCGGCGCGCGCCTTCCACGACGATCATCGTACCGTCGTCGAGATACGCGACGCCCTGGTTCATCTCCTTGCCTTCCTTGATGATGGTGACGGTCATTTCTTCACCAGGAAGGACGACGGGCTTGAGCGCGTTCGCCAGCTCGTTGATGTTGAGAACCGTGACGCCCTGCAATTCGGCGACTTTATTCAGATTGAAGTCGTTGGTGACGATGCAGCCGTCGAGCTGCTTCGCCAGCTTCACAAGCTTTGCGTCCACTTCGTCGCGGTCGTTGGGATCCGTGTTGTCGTAGGTGCGGACCAACATCTTCAGTTCGGTGCGCAACTGGTTGAGAATATCCAGACCGCGACGGCCCCGCGCCCGCTTCAGGCTGTCGGCCGAATCGGCGATGTGCTGAAGCTCATCCAAAACGAAGCCGGGAACGTAGATCGGACCTTCGAGGAAACCGGCGCGGCAGATGTCCGCCACGCGGCCGTCGATGATCACGTTCGTGTCCAGAATCTTACATCGCTCCGGCACGATCTCCGCCGCCTCCGGCTGCTGTCCTCCGGGCAGGAAGAATTTGATATCATCCTTCATGCTCGTCATCGTCACAACCCCGAGATAGACTAGGGCGATGGCGACGAGAACGGTCAGACCGACCCCGATCCCCTTGATGGACAGAAGGATGGGAGACAGGAGAACCGTCAGCAGTAGGCCAAGCGTGACGCCGAGGAAGGTCGCCACTTTTTCGTTCGGGCTCATTTCCTGCAGCTGATCGCCGGTTTTGACGAGCTTGTTGAACGCTCCTGTCGCCACCAAAAAGCTGAGGAGTAAGCCGAGAAGCGTGAACGCAATAAATGCGGTCGTGCTTCCACTAGGACTGTTCAGGATATCCTGATAGGATGAAAGGAATGCATTTCCTTTGATATCCTTCGGGTCCAGGTTCTTTACCGACTTAACCACGGCGTCGCCGATCTGAAATCCGGAATATCCTCCGAGAATCATCAGAACGCTGACGAACGTGATCCGCCAAAATTTCAAAGCAGAGTTGTTTTCACCAGTCAAAATACTACACCCCAGGTTTCAATACGTCGTACGGTGAGTATTCGTTCGCGAAGAAGGGGAATCCTGCGTGGATTACTCACGCGTGAAAAGGGGTTTGCCAGGCCCCGTCTCCCAAGAGAGACGGGGCCGCGTGAAGCTATGCGTTGCGGGAAGCGCGGATGCGAGTTTCGGCGTGCGCGAGAGCCTGTTTGGCTTCGGCCGCCTGGGCGCTGCCAGCGTCGGCCTCGGCCAGCATCTGCCGCGCGGCGGCGAGATCCGCCTCCGCACGAGTGATGTCGATCTCATCGATCCGCTCGGCGAAGTCCGCAAGGATCGTCGTGCGTTCGGCGGTCACTTCCATGAAACCGCCGGAAATGATGATGTGCGATGTGGTGCGTCCATCGGCGAGAGTCACGCGGACCTCGCCGGGAACGAGTTCAGTCATCAAAGGCGCATGTCCGGCAAGGATGCCGAGCTGGCCTTCGTACCCCGGAGCCACCGTGCTGACGACCTGGTCGCTCAGCATGATGCGCTCCGGAGTGACGACGTCGAGTGTGTATTGGGACGCCAAGTGTCTTTCCTCCGTGAGGGCCCGAGAATATTACGAGGCCCCGAGCAAACTAAGCGCCGAGCGCCTTGGCTTTTTCCACGACCTGATCGATCGTGCCGCACATCAGGAACGCCTGCTCGGGCAGATCGTCGTATTCGCCTTCGAGAACCGCCTTGAATGACTTCACGGTTTCCGCCAGACGAACGTACTGGCCGGGGATGCCCGTGAACTGCTCGCCGACGTAGAACGGCTGGGACAGGAAGCGCTGGATCTTGCGAGCGCGCGCAACAACCAACTTGTCCTCGTCCGAGAGTTCGTCGATGCCAAGAATCGCGATGATGTCCTGGAGTTCCTTGTAGCGCTGAAGGATCTGCTGGACGCCGCGAGCCACGCCGTAGTGCTCTTCGCCAACGATGTTCGGATCGAGAATACGCGACGTGGAAACCAGAGGATCGACGGCCGGGTAGATACCGATGGCCGTCAGGTTGCGCTCCAGGTACGTGGTGGCGTCAAGGAACGCGAAGGTCGTGGCCGGCGCGGGGTCAGTCGGGTCGTCAGCAGGGACGTAGATCGCCTGAACCGATGTAACGGAGCCGGTCTTGGTGGAGGTGATGCGCTCCTGAAGAGCGCCCATTTCCGAGGCGAGGGTCGGCTGGTAGCCGACCGCGCTCGGCATTCGTCCGAGAAGCGCGGAAACTTCCGAGCCCGCCTGAACGAACCGGAAGATGTTGTCGACGAACAGCAGAACGTCCTGGCCTTGCTCGTCGCGGAAGTACTCCGCCATCGTCAGGCCCGAAAGCGCGACGCGGAGGCGAGCGCCGGGGGGCTCATTCATCTGGCCGAAGACCATGGCCGTTTTGTCGAGAACGACAGCCTTGTTGCCATTGGCGTCCGTATACTCGGCTTCGCCCATTTCCAGCCAAAGGTCGTTGCCTTCGCGGGTGCGCTCACCGACACCGGCGAACACCGAAACGCCGCCGTGCTCGGTCGCGATGTTGCGGATCAGTTCCTGGATCAAAACCGTCTTGCCGACACCGGCGCCGCCGAAGAGGCCGATCTTACCGCCCTTGGCGTACGGGCAAAGCAGGTCGATGACCTTGATGCCGGTTTCCAGGACTTCCGTCGTCGCCGCTTGGTCCCCAAGGGACGGAGCGCCGCGGTGGATAGGGTATCGAAGACTGGCGGCGACCGGGCCGCGCTCGTCAATCGGATCGCCGAGCAGGTTGAAGACGCGGCCGAGCGTCACGTTGCCGACCGGCACGCTGATCGGCGCGCCGGAGTCGACCACGTCGAGACCGCGGGTCAAACCGTCCGTCGAGGACATGGCGATGCAGCGGACGACATCGTTGCCCAGGTGCTGCGCCACTTCGACCGTGATGTTGATGTTTTTGCTGGAATCCGTGATCTTCAGCGCGTTCAGAATATTGGGCAGATCGCCCTTTTCGAACCGCGCGTCAACGACCGGTCCCTGCACCTGTACAATTTTGCCGACGCCCATAGTAAAGCCTATTTCTCCTTGTGAAAAACGTTCGCCGTTGATGTTTATAAAATTACGCTAAAAAAGCGTTCTACTTCAGCGCTTCCGCTCCGCCGACGATCTCGGCGATTTCCTTGGTGATCGCCGCCTGGCGCGCCCGGTTGAGGGTGAGCGTCAGTCCGGAGATCATCTTGCCTGCGTTGTCCGTCGCGGCGGACATGGATGTCATGCGCGCGCCGTGCTCGGAAGCAACGCTTTCGATAACCGATTGAAAAACCTGCGTGTCCACGTAGCGCGGCAGCAAGCTGCTCAGGATCTGCTCCGGGTTCGGCTCGAAAATGTAATCGGCCTTCGGTCCCGGCTTCGCGTCCGCAGCGCTTTCGAGCGCCTGGAGCGGCAGGATCTGCACCGTCTGAGGCCGCTGGGTCATCGCGCTGACAAACTGGGTGTAGATCACGTAAAGCGCGTCGATCTCACCGTCTTCGAACAGGCGGCGCGCCGTTCTGGACAGCGTCTGCGCGTCCAGGAAGCTGATGCCGGTCTGCGGGACAGGATTCTCGGAAACGACGGAGAAACCGCGGCGCTTGAAGAAGACAGCGCCCTTCTTGCCGACGCTGACGATCTTTACGTGCTCGGGGCCATAAGGCCGGACCAGTTCAACGGCGCGCTTGATAACGCTGGAGTTGTAAGCGCCGGCCAGGCCGCGGTCTGCGGTGATCAGGATCAGGCCGATCTTCTTCGGCTCTCCCTCGATCTTGCGAAGCAGTGGATGCTGAACGCCGTCCGAGCCGCTGCTAAGGCTCGCCATGACCTCACGCATCTTTTCCGCGTACGGACGAGCGGCGCCGACGGCCTCTTGCGCACGCCGCAAACGGGCGGCAGCCACCATCTTCATTGCCTTGGTGATCTGCTGAATATTCTTCGCCGTTCGAATGCGTGCGCGGATTTGACGGGGAGTCGCCATTAAAATACCTCTTCGTGGAGAATGCGCCTAATAATACCTAAAGGCCCCCTGGTTTGTCAATCGTGAAATTTATCACACGTTCATTTTTTTGAAAAAACATCCATACGAATCGCAATGATTTTATTGAGAACATATTAATACGAAAATAGTTCATAAATTTATATAAAACATATTGATATCGGCGGAATTTTCGTATATAATAGAAATCTCAAGACAGCCATGAGCGATGAAGCAGACATGAGCGACCCCACACACGGAGGAACCATGATGAAGATATCGCGCGACGGAATAATTTTGACGGCGATCGGGATTATCGATCTGATGACGACGATCTTTTTGGTGAATTACCGAGAAGCCAGCGAGGGAAACCCCGTGATGGCTTATTACCTGCACCAGGGTATTCCGGTGTTCATCGTCGCCAAACTGGTTTTGTGCCTTGGACCGCTTTACCTGTTGGAGTACGCGCGCCGCCACCGGCCGAAGATGGTAATGATGTCGATGCGTGTCGCCATTGCCGCCTATCTCTGCGCGTATGTCGGCGGCATCTCGCAGCTCAATGACTTCGCCATGCAGGCGCGCAGCCGAAACATATCGATGGCGTGGATCGAGTCCCCGTCCGTGCTGCCGACGCATCCCAACGGTCACGAATTCCATGTCGCGAAATCTCTGAAATAATACTGCGATAGACACTCAAAAAAGGCCGCCGTCACTGTGACGACGGCCTTTTTTGGATTCTATCCAATTCATCTTAAGCGAAGTGGACTTCGCTGACGCTGACGATCACGTCGAGTTCGCTGCATTCCGGCAGTTTGCCGCCGCGCGCCGCGCGAAGCAATCCCTTGGTCGGAGGAACATCGGAATAGTCGCGCCCCGATGCGATCTTGATGTGGCGCTCGCCTACTAAGAGGTTGTTTGTCGGGTCGAAGCCGCGCCAAGTATCCGCGTGCGGAATATAAAGCTCGACCCAGGCGTGCATGGCGTCGCCGCCATGCGTATTCGGGTCCGAGCCGCTGAAAACATATCCCGAAACGTAACGCGCCGGCACTCCCGCCGAGCGTGCGATCGCCAGCATGTAGTGCGCATAATCCTGACACACTCCCCTGCCCTGCGCGACAAACTCGTCCAGCGGCGTACTGACATCGGTGGAGCCCGGCATGTATTCGAAACGATCGTAGATGAATTTGCTCAGCGCCTGACCAAATTCGAACACGCTGGCGTGAGTGACTTCCGGAACATCCCAATGCGGTCCCACGGAAACGATCTCCGTCGCGAATAACCATTCGGCCTGGTCGCGGCGCAGCAGTGGATCGCTCAGCATCTCCCAGTCGCCGGCGTCGAAGGTTAAGTCTTCAAAGGGATTGGCGCGATGCGTCTCCACCGTGGAAACCGTGGTGAGGGTCAGCGTGTCGTGCGGATCGCCGCGCAGGGTGAAATGATCGACATGTCCCAGCTCCCCGGGCAAGTCGTAATGAAAGAGCGGAGCGCTGGGATCGACCGTGAGTTCATAACTACGGCAGTCCTGAACTTCAGACTGCGACAGCGGGCGCAGGCGCACTTCCATGAAACATTCGCCCGTCAGGGGCGCATCGTAATGAAATATCGTTTTGTGAGAGACCTTCAGGTTCATCGCTGATCTTCCTTGCTTGGCGGAGCCAAGGCTGCCGAGCGACGCGCCATTGCGTTAGGGAAAGAAAATCGCCGCCTAGGGCGGCGATCTCTTGATTATCGAGGGACTTCCAAGCCGCCCAAAATTCCTTCAATGACATTGTCCGCCGTGGCGCCTTCGATCTCGGCTTCGGGGCGCAGCAGCAGACGATGGCGCAGAACGGCGGGAGCAATCGATTTGACATCGTCCGGGATCATATAATCGCGGCCGCGCATGGCCGCGAGCGCCTTGCCGACTTGCAGCAGGGCGATTGACGCGCGCGGTCCGCCGCCCAGCACGAGATGCCGGTGCTCACGGGTGGCGAAGACCAGCGACGAGATATAACGGAACATGGCGTCTTCGACGCGAACTTTCTTAATGACGGCGCGGCAGCGTTCGATCGACGCCGTGTCCGCGACAGACTGAATGTTCGTCGTTTCGAGATCGTTGGAATCGAACCCCTGATGGTAGCGGCGCAGGATCGACTGCTCCGCGTCGGGCGGCGGATAGCTGACCAGGATCTTCAGCAAAAATCGGTCAAGCTGCGCTTCCGGCAGTGGATAGGTGCCTTCGAACTCGATCGGATTCTGCGTGGCAAAGACCATAAACACGCCGCCAAGGTCATGCGTTTCACCGTCCACGGTCACGCGATGCTCCTGCATGGCTTCCAGCAGCGCCGCCTGGGTCTTCGGTGGGGTTCGGTTGATTTCATCCGCGAGCAGCAAGCCGGTGAAGATCGGCCCGGGCTTAAAGACAAACTCGCTGCTCTTCTGGTCGAAGATCCGGGTCCCCGTAATATCCGAAGGCATCAGGTCCGGGGTGAACTGGATGCGCTTGAAGTCGGTGGACACGGCGGCCGATAGGGCGCGCACAAGCAGCGTCTTTGCGGTGCCGGGCACGCCTTCAAGCAGAACATGGCCGTCGGCGAAAAGCGCGGCGAGAGCATACTCAATGGCGTCATCCTGGCCGACAACGGCCTTGTGGATTTCCGCGGTGATGGCGTCGGCCACCCGCTGCACCTCGTTCTGGCCCTGATAGGTTGGGGTCGCCTCCTCAACGGGCTGGACCGGAGGCTGGTAGAAATTCACGGAGTTTTGCGCCTCTGGCGCCGGCGCTCCCCACGGCGAAACGGGCGACGCTTCGGATGCGGAGGAGCGGATTTCTTCGTCAGACAATGCCTAGGTCCTTTCTGATACGATCCATGCGTCTTACTAAACTGAGCAGATTGGCTTCCGGGACGGAGCCACGATCGATGGCGTTCTCGCAGTCCGCTAGCAGCTGCCGAACATCGGCCAGCGGGACGGAGCTGCGCCGAGCGGCGACGGCCGCCACGTTCTCCAGACTGGTATCCGGGGGCAGCGCGAGACGCCCGGTGACTTCACGTAAAAAGTGCCGGTAAATCGTTTCCAGCGCCGTGGCGGACGCCCCTGCGCGCTGGTAAAGATTAGACAGAGACTCCACATATTCCGATGAAGTCCGCTGCGCGTTTTGCATCAGCGGGACTGGAGATCCGAACCGCGATCCGAGCGCGAAGGCGAGCAGCAGTCCGGCCGCCAGGAGCTGCCACAAGGCAAACTGCAGAGGCTGTCCGAGTGCGCTCCAAAGAGTCGCCCCGGAATCGATGACGGCGTCGCCGTGATGATATTCGTCGAACAAAATCGTATCGCCGCGCTTCGCGTGGTGATGCAGCAGATTGTCTAAAAATTCCGCATTGTCGGCGGCGGCAATGTTGCCGTTTGAAGCAAACTGTCCATCGGCAATCACGATCAATCGGCCAGCGCCGATAGGAATAGACGCGGCGACTGACCCGTCTTCGTCGCCGAAGAGCCCCAGCCCATCAGGGACCGAACGGCGGATTCGGACGCCAGACGTCATATGCACACGCAACAAGTCCATTGTGTCACGGGTCATCAGGCGCGGCGCAAAATCCGTTTTGCCGCCGGCTGTGGAACTGGACTCGACAATCACATCCATGGCGTCGCCAAACGTCGTCGTTTTTTCTTTGGAGCCGGCGATCTTACCGGTCGCCAGGCGGGACGTTAATAAAATCAACGTGTGCCCGGACTGAAGCCACGACCGCAGCTTCGCGGCGTCCTTCTCCGTCAAACGCGTCGACTGGACGGGGCTTTCTTTATCCGTATTATCGTCGAACAGTGTCTGCTGCTGATCCTGGTCGGTGTGAGGAGCAATGCACACCATGACCGGCGCCTTGTTCTTCGACAGCGTACTCCAGTCGCTGCGCATGACCTGGGGCTTGAATCCGCGCTCCTCCACCCAATCATAGAACGCCTTGCTTCCCGACTTACGGTCATTGGTGACGGAAGGGTCTATCACTCCGTCGGCGCCGACTTGTCGTGACTTGCCGACTTCATTATTATGCGCGCCGGAGGTGAGTCCGATGGCGATGAAGACGACAAACAAAGCGAAAATTGCGACAAGTTCTTTACTGATGCGCATATCGAAGTCTCAAAAATGTAGAACAGTCCAGCATTATGCGCGGCGCGCCGCCGCAGCCTTTGGCGCATGCAGCCGCTCGTAGTGGTCAAGCGCTTGGCGGTAATCCGAGGCGCCGGCGGTTGCGTATCCATACCACAGGCGGTCGAAATCTCGAGTCAGAGGCAGCATGGCTTGATAGAGATCCGAACGGCCGGCATTCCGAAGCGCCCGCAGATACTCCCAGTTGGTGCGCGAACGGTCGAAGCGCAAAATCCCGTCGGTATCCATCGCCACCAAAGTCGCCAGATACACCAGGCGGAACGCCCCGCGATAATCACCTTCCTTGGCGCGCGCTTCAGCCGCGCCGATCAAGCTGTCCGTATCACGCGCCTCCACCATGGCTTCTTCGGCGAGTTCGCGGTTGCGCTCCACGGCGCCGAAAGATCGGCCGCGGATATACTGCACAATCAAATAAACCAGCAGGGCAAACAGCAGCGCGCCGATCCCGTAGACCAGGGCTTTGATTGCAACCGGGCTGATATTCGCGGCCGGCATCCGCGTGTTCTTTGGAAACAGACCTCGGAACCACTTCGTAAATGCGTTCCACCCTCGCTCCAGGGGGGAAACAGGCGGCAATGGGTCTGATTGGTATTCCGGCCGAGTAAGAATACGGCGCACTTCCACATAGGAAGAGGGCGGATCATCTCCGCCGCCGACATCGCCCACTCTTATGCCCCGCATATCCGAGCGCAGCGTCTTCAGCAGCAGAATAATCGGGGCGTACTGGGCCGCGCGGGTCTTCATGGGTGCGGCGTCAGCGCTTTGGATGATCGAGACGAGGCGGGCGGTCCGTACTTTGACCGCTCCCTGCCCCGGAACGACCACTGTGTCGATCGGTCCCAGCACGCGCGCCGCATAAGCGTGCGGCGCTTCTGTTCCGTCGGTCTTGCCATGGTGGCTGGCCTCGGACGCGGCTTCCAGCTTGTGCTGGATGCCGCCGATTGCATTGCGAAATTCCGCAACGGGCGCCGCGAAGACGCAAAGCGAGGCCAGGATCGTCAGAACCGCACAGTTTATCACGAGAAGTGGAAACATTGAGCGCAAACGAATCATGAGGCGCCTCCCATGGTTCCGCCAACATTGCGCGGCGGAACGCCGCGTCCGCCGGGCTGCTGCGGCCGGGGAGCCGGCGGCGGCGCGGCGGGAACGTGTCCGCCGACACCAGGCTGCAAGTTGAGCGCCGGGTAACCCAGATGCTTGGCGCTCAGGGCGATATCGAACGCCTCAGTGCGCACACGTAGGTCGTAGTAAAGCACCGTCATGACGCAAACAACGAACGGCGTGACGATGAGCTGACCAAGACCATCGCCGAGCTCCGAAATCACGTGCTCCCGTACGGTGTATCCTCCCACCACGCTGGCGCCGCTCGTGAGCGCCTGCGCCCCAGGCAGGGCCTGCAAAATCAGGGTGAACAGAAACCGGATCGCCATCTCAAATCCGAGGATCATCAGGGCGCCGATCAGCCAGAGCAGAAACAGGGCGGCGAAGACCCGGAATGAGTCGCCGGAAACCAGCGCGCGCGACCGCCCGAGAGCCTTAAAATAGGATACTTTTTCGATCGTGAAGACATGCCCCAGCATCGACAGTAAGGTCAGAGGGAAAACGACGGGTACGACGCAGGCGAAAAATCCCAGCGTCATCAGAACGCCCCAGAAGATGCTGGTGACGATCAGAGGAATGATGCGGCGCAAAACAGAGAAGTACGCGCCGCGCATTGTGATCGGCTCGCGCAGATAACGCGCGGATGTCGCAGACGCGAGGACACACAGCTCCAGTGCCATGATTACCAGATAAAGTGGCGCCGCGACTGTCATTCCCTGAGCCAGGCCGCTCATCCAGCCGACCATCTGCGACGGATCGTCACCACCCGCGCCACCACCGCCTCGCATCATACTGCTCATGTCCACGACGCGATGCAGCACCTGGAGATCGATAAACGACGTGAGCACTTTAAACGGAATGGTGATCAGCGCGGCGATCAGCAGCAAGAACGGCAGGTTCTTCTTATAAAGGTCGAATCCCTCGTCGAAGATATCGCCGAGGGAAAGCGGCCGTAAGGTACGTTCGATCATCCGGATTTTCCGCGCCTTCGCACAACCCCTGCATCAATGGGCAACCGTTAAGGCGTCAGCCTTTTTTCGCAACCTTGACCAATGTCGGCCGAATGACGCGACCATTCATCGTGTAACCCTTGCGGAGTTCCGATGTTACGGTTTCGTCTTCCTGATCGCTATCTTCATCGAGCATAACGGCTTCATGCAGATCCGGATCGAACTTCTCGCCGACCGCCGCGATCGGCTCCACGCCCTGCTTGTTCAGGGTCTCATGGAACTTGCGCAGGATCGCATCGACGCCGTTCGCCAGCTGTTCGTAGCTTTCCGACTGCTTGGCGGCGTTTGCGGCGAGATCGAAATCGTCCAAAACCGGCAGCAGTTCTTTGAGCAGACGCTCGTTGCCGTCGCGAATAATGCGCAGGCGCTCTTCCTCGCCGCGCCGGCGGAAGTTTTGCAGGTCCGCCAGAGCGCGCAGATAGTTTTCGTTCGACTGCTTCGCCTGCTCCTTCAGCGCCTCCACCTCAGCGCTCGATGCGCCGCTGGGCGCGGCCTGAGGCGTAGGCGTCTCCACCTTCGGCGACGAAGGAATGACGGCGTCCAGATCGATCACGTTGTCGTTCTCATCGTCGTCATCATCCGCCATCATGCCGCTGATGCCGGCCATCGCGTCGGCAAGTCCGACAGGCGCATCCAGGTCGATCGGCGCACGGGCGTCATCGACGTCGTCATCTTCGGGCAGTGTGTGCGCGTTGGCGGCGTCAAACGATTCCGAAAGATCGTCGTGTGTCGCATTGACTTTTATTTTGTGTGTCTTCTCAGCCATGAATCAGTAAAATGACCCCTTAAAAACGAGTACGGCGCGCGCCGAACGGCCCGTGAGAAACGGAGCGTCGCGTGAGCCGCCTTCTTATAATACGAGTATACCCTAATGCACGCGGCGCTTTTACATGAAAAAATTTTATGGCCGGGTGTTGACATTTCTCTCCCCTTGGGATATACTCTTCCTCGTCAGCGCGCGGTCACCAAAGACACAGTGGGCGAGTGGTGAAATGGTAGACACGCCAGACTTAGGATCTGGTGCCGCAAGGCATAGGAGTTCAAGTCTCCTCTTGCCCACCAACCTGTGTCGAGCGCAGCCAAGCAGCAGACAATATGCGGGAGTAATTCAGTGGTAGAATGTCTCGTTGCCAACGAGAATGTCGCCAGTTCGAACCTGGTCTCCCGCTCCATAATACAAGAAAGCCAGTCGTTAACTCGACTGGCTTTCTTTATTTTTGAGCGACTAAAGAATATTTGCACTCGCAGAAATCAATTTAGCCTCCTGTAAAACATGAACCAGAGGAACTCAGGCGGTACGACATTAGGAGGAATGATCATGCGAAAACTATTGACGGTCTGCGTTGTGGCGGCTCTGACGGCAGGAGCTCCCAGCGCGTTTGCAGCTAAGGCGGAAGGCGCGCACGCCTCCGCAGCCACGCTGTCACCCGATGCGGTGTGGCATACGCTCGCCGCCGGAAATCTGCGCTTCGTCGTCGGACATCCCGCCCACCCACATCAAACGGTCTTACGGCGTGAAGAGCTTGCGAAGGCACAGCATCCCATCGCCATTATTGTAGGCTGCTCCGATTCGCGAGTTCCGCCGGAACTCGTATTCGATCAGGGTCTTGGCGATCTATTTATCGTCCGTGTCGCCGGTAATGTCGTTGACGACGCCGCGCTTGGGAGCATCGAATACGGAGTGGAACACCTCGGCGCGACTCTCATCGTTGTCCTCGGTCACGAAAAATGCGGCGCCGTATCGGCGGCCATAAGCAGCCCCCATGCGCCGGGGCATGTCGACGCGCTTGTACAAGCAATTCAGCCCGCCGTCCATGTGGCAAGAACGGAGAAGGGCGATCTGGTGGACAACGCCGTTCGCGAGAACGTCAAGAGAGTTGTTCTAGAGCTCAATAACTCAAAGCCAATTCTTGCCGAATTCGTGCATTCCGGCCATCTCAAGATCGCTGGCGCGCGTTACGATTTGGACACGGGACATGTCGAGATTGTCAAATAGCTGGTTGGCCCGTTCCCGCATGCCGAAAAGCCAATCTCATTTCGATCGAGGTATCGCCCCATGACTCAATTACGGAATTGGTTTCATAAAAAATCGATTTGCTCCGGCGCTTTGATCGTCGCCATATCCCTCAGCACCGGCATTGGCGAACGTGCGCCGGCCGCGCCGACGTCGCAGGTTATTCACCCGATCATCTCACCCACGGGTGAACTGTTAGGAGCCACTCGCGGCGGCAAATGGATATTGCAGGACAAAGCCGCCCGGTTGCTCACGGGCGGAGAGTCTTACCAAGCTTACGGCATATCCTCTCGTCTGGGAACGGCGCGCGGCGGCAAGCCCGTCTCGATGGACGCCCCCTGCCCCGATCAGATGACAGTCTCCACTCAGCTTCCCGCTGGCGCCGTTATCGGCGTCGGCGGCGCCTGGAACGCCCTGCCCCGCCCTCAGCGCCGAGAAAGCACGAAGCAGCCCATTTACAAAGCGGTTGTCCGAAAAGCGCTTATCGCAAACGGCATTCACAGCCCAGTTATCCATATCGATCAGATCATTCGCTGCGATCTCGACGGCGATGGGGCCGACGAAGTCCTGATCAGCGCGCACCGCTACACAGACAACGAACGCGGCTTCCAGCCGATGCCGGCGGGAGGCTATTCCCTCGTCCTGATGCGCAAACTCGTTCGTGGCAAGATCAAGACCTCGATCGTCACGGCTGAGCTCTACCCAAAACCCAAGCCAGAATCCGCGCCACTGACATACCACATCGACGGCCTCTATGACCTCATGGGCAATGGCAAAATGCAGATCATCATCGGATGGCGCTACTACGAAGGCTCCGGCATGGATGTTTACGCTCTCAACGGCGCTGAAGCCCATCAAGTTCTTAGCTCCGGTTGCGGCGCGTAGCTTAATCGGATGAACACAAGCAGCTGTACGTAATCCTGCCGGGAAACGACCATCCGTCATGACACGCACAACAGTCCAACTCGCATGCGTGGGGGCGTTTGTCCACAAGATTGTAAATTCTTTGCTGCGCCGGCGGCAGCCAGTCTCTCTCCCTTCGGTGATCCACGGCTAATACCCGAGCTGTTCCAAGGAATAATACACAGATCATTGCG